>CAYOOU010000182.1:0-1513 GCA_964405635.1 uncultured Piscirickettsiaceae bacterium | reverse complement strand
ATGCTGAAAATTTGGCTTGCCCAGAAGCCAAGCGATTTAATCAGCGCTTCCTTAAAGGGCAGAGTATCAGCGCAGTGATATGCTCAGCCAGATAATCTAGTGACTGAGCTTGTTCATTACCACCAGGCAAATATGGGCGTAAAGGATTACTTTGGAAGTGGAAGAAGAGCAAACCCATTAAGCTCGTCGTTAGAAAGTGAGAGTCGCAATCTGGGTTTAGCGCTTTAAAGACCTGGTGTAGTGCTAAACAGCTTTCAGCCATGACCTCCTCTGCCAAAAACCTTAATCGCTCCGGATCCTGTACAAGCAACTCCCGAATAAAAAGTTGTCGAAAGATTGCATCACTCGCCATTTGCTGACATGCCAAATAGATAAATTGCTGTAATTTATCCTTATTAGAGCCCGGTTGCTGCAAGCAGGCACTTAAAGCGTGCCCCTGTTCCTGAAAAACAGATTTTAACACTGCACGATAGAGCGCCTGCTTATCTTTAAAATGATTATATAAAGAAGGTGCCTTCATCTCACAAGCTTGAGCAATATCACGCATGGAGATGGCATCATAGCCTTGTTCAGCAAACAGCTTGGCTGCTGTTGAAAGAATCCGCTGTTGCGTTGAAGGTTTAGGCATTTTGTGATCTTTGCTCATGACGCGCTTGAATGGCTTCCCAATCAATATTTTGACAAGCTAAACAAGGTTCTGACAACCAGCCCACTTTAACCAACAATGCATGTATTTTACACCCTACACAGAACCCTAACACCGCTTCCGCCCAAATCATACCTAAACAGATCCAAACAAGATTAACAGGAATCCAAATAGGAATGTAATTGTAAGTCGTAGGCAGTAAAGGGGATCCCACTAGGGTATTCACCATCGAGGCAAAAGTATCCGGATTAAAAAAGATTAGACAAAAGGTAACCAAAAAAAGCCCAATCCCCCACGCAAACCGTTTGGGTGCAATTGGCTTCCACTCAGCAGGTTTTGAGCGAGCAAGAAAGGTAGATAGTTGAATTGTCGGCGAGAGCCAAGCGGTTTTGGCACTGAAACTGACCAAAATTTCAAAGAGCGCATAGAGCAAAACATAGGTCTGAACTTGATAGTCAATCACCCGCTTAGTGACACTTGCCGTGTAGATAATATGAGAGTGAGCATCCACTTCAAAGGTATCTTCCAAGGTTGAAGCATCCACCACCCAGTGAGAGCTATAAAGCACATCAAACAGGGTGAGTACCATAAATAGCGGAATCATCATCATAATGCCAGCCCGTATGCGAACCGCCGTTTCATTGAGCTCCAGAACAGGCGCATTAAGATCTTTAAACCAGACTTGTTTGATTGATTGGGGCATTTTGACACCTCGATCAAAGTTAAAGCTTTTGAACAGAGCCAGAAACAGGCTTGCTAAAGAAGGTTTCAATAATCAACTTCCAACTAAACTTCTGATTATGATTCCAAGGGGCGTTGTTGCATAACCAATAAAAAACCCAGCCCTTTTATGATTTATGGCTATTT
>CAYOOU010000181.1:0-1590 GCA_964405635.1 uncultured Piscirickettsiaceae bacterium | reverse complement strand
TTTTGGCGAAGGAGAGATGGTGGACGACCCCATCTTTGGTCGCACCACCATTTTTGAAGGTCAAGCCGACATGCAGGTGCCGATTGTTTCCGCACCGGAGACCTTTTCCATTACTGTAAGCTATCAAGGCTGCAATGGGCCACGGGGAGTTTGCTACCCTCCACAAAAGAAAACTTTTGAACTGCAAATGCCAAAATTGGTCGCTAAAACCCCCAGTCCTGCCACGACTAAACCTAATAGCCTTTCTCAACTGAATCAGTACATGGTGGAAGATAGTGGCAGTGAGCTACTGCCTGTAGAAGAGGCTTTTGCCTTTGAAGCACTGCCCAACCAAAATCACCTAATTCTCAGCTGGCAGGTGGCGCCTGGCTATCATCTTTATCAAGACAAAATTAAGGTTAAACCTCTCAAAGGGGAGGTTAAGCTCAATAAACTGCGGTTACCCCCTGCAGAAGAGAGTAATGATCCCATTTTGGGCAAAACACTGGTGTATAAAGCCCCTTTTCAAGCCATTCTACCTATTGATGCGCTCAACAGTAACAGCGAGATTGAAATCACCTATCAAGGGTGTTCTGATGAGTCAGGGGTTTGTTATCCTCCCGTTCATAAAGTTATCAAGCTGAATCCTATAGATTTTACACTTCAAACCTCTAAAACAACCACCGTTCAAGGTGCCGCTGATACACCGCTATCAGAAACTGATCAAATTACCGACACACTCATGCACGGCTCCGTTTGGTTGGTTCTCGGTACTTTCTTTATCTTTGGTTTGCTACTGGCCTTTACCCCTTGCGTTTTCCCGATGATCCCCATTCTCTCCAGCATTATTGTTGGGCAAGGGGAAAATATCACCACTCGCCGTGCCTTTATACTCTCACTGGTCTATGTGCTAGCGATGTCGGTGACCTATACACTGGCTGGCGTACTGGCCGGACTGTTTGGAGAAAACTTACAAGCCGCTTTCCAAAGCCCTTGGGTGTTGGGCTCCTTTAGTCTTATTTTTGTGCTACTGGCATTCTCCATGTTTGGCTTCTATGAACTGCAACTGCCCAGCCGCTTTCAGAGCAAAATAAACAATGTCGCCAATCAGCAGAAAGGCGGTACACTCACTGGCGTCGCTGTCATGGGCTTTCTCTCAGCTTTGATTGTAGGCCCCTGTGTCGCCCCTCCTCTGGCCGGTGCTCTAATTTATATTGGACAAACTGGTGATGCACTGCTGGGCGGATCCGCTCTCTTTACCATGAGCCTAGGTATGGGCTTGCCACTGCTATTACTAGGCACCTCTGCGGGCAAACTCTTACCTCGCGCTGGTGGCTGGATGGACTCAGTCAAAGCGGTGTTTGGCGTGGTCATGCTGGGTGTTGCCATCTGGATGGCCGGACGAATTCTGCCAGAGTGGATCACCCTTTTAGCCTGGTCACTGCTATTCATTGTCTCTGCTGTCTATATGGGTGCATTTGCTCAACCCAGCACGGGTTGGCAAAAACTCTACAAAGGTTTGGGAATTGCGCTCTTTATTTGGGGTATTATGACACTAGCCAGCTTGGCATTAGGCAAACCCAGCCTATTACAGCCGCTGTCTGGCCTAAG
>CAYOOU010000180.1:0-1653 GCA_964405635.1 uncultured Piscirickettsiaceae bacterium | reverse complement strand
TCTAAGTTGTGGGCTTTTTTATAGGCCACAGCCTTTTCAATATTACTGAGCACTCGATCAAAATCTTCTGGTTTGGTGCGGTGAATTTGCGCATAAGTTTCAGGACTGCCAGCATTGAGGGAAACTTTAATCCATGAGACATATTGCAAACTATTCTCGATAAACTTTTTATTCATTGCTGTGCCATTGGTGGTAAAAGCCGAATCAATCCCCGCATCATGGGTGGCTTGCACAATTTCGTTAATTTTCTTGTGCAACATTGGCTCCCCTTCCCCAGCATACATCACACTTTTTATCCCTAGCCGTCCCATCTCTGCCAGTCTTTCAGACAAAAGCTCATGATCTAAAGTACGAGTTTGATAACCGATATAGTCCACTGCACAAAAAGTACAACGGTGATTGCACGCTCCCACGGGTGAAATCTCCACATAGATGGGGTAAAGGCTTTTGTACTTCTCCCAATCTTCTCCCGCTTCCAGCAGTTGTGTCACCCGCTCTGGATGATAAATCAGTTTGTGGCTATCAATGGCAAATTGGTCAGACATAGGAATCAGTTTCTCACTTTATGGGTTATTTTAAATAGGTGGTTAAGGTTTTTTTCAATAACACAGGGTCTATGGGTTCACGATTACACACAATCTGCACATCTAAGGCTGCAGCAATAGAACCCACAAAGCTCGCCAATGTGAAAGGGTGTCCTTTTGCCAACAAAATGGCGGTAATAGAGAGGTAGGCATCGCCCGCGCCGATGCGATCCACCACCTTTGTTGCCAAAGCAGGCACCGAATGAACTTGCCCATCAGCAGAGAGGTTCAATACCCCTTTAGCACCTCGTGTGACAGATAAAGCTTGTGCCTTCAACTGCTGTAAAATCCGTTGTCCTAGTTGTTCAAGGTCACCATAACGATCATGGGTTGCCAACCGTAACTCTGGCTCATTAAGGGAAATAAAATCAGCTTTAGGGTAACGCGTAATCACATGATAGCCTCGGTTACCACTATTGAGTTGCGTATTGACCGCTAAAAACGCACTGTGTTCTGCCAAAGTAGCAATCATTTTGTCCGAGATGGAACCATTACCAAAATCTGGTACCACCACCGCATCATAATGCTCTAACTGCTGTTGCATCCAGGTGCACAGCGTCGCTTCAGCTTGGGTTAAATCAGGTTGTGGCTGATAGTAGTACACCTCAAACAGTTTCTCGCCAGCTCCACCCATTCGGTCTTGCCCGCCATCACTGGCAACAAATCGCCGTTTGCGAATGGTGGGCGCATCTGACGTATAACCAAATACGGGCATAACATTCGGACGAAGTTTTTGCCGAATAAAAGGTGCATCATTTTCATTCTCATCGGCTCCCAATACCGTCAAGAGCGCGACTGAATCCACAAAACCTGCAATATGGTTCGCCACAGCAATGGCTCCCCCTGCAAACTTCTCTTCACTCAGATACTTCACGCCCAGTGCTGTACCCTTACCTATCTGCCCCATCGCTTCTGTATAGTGATACTCATCAATAATGGCCTCTCCCAATACCGCCACTTTTAACTCCGATAGGGACGCTACTGCTGCCAACACCTCATCCAGAGAAAACTGCTGTTTAAAGGCTTGCAAAAAGCTGCGAGTCTCTTTATCAAAGACATCAAAAAATTG
>CAYOOU010000179.1:0-1786 GCA_964405635.1 uncultured Piscirickettsiaceae bacterium | reverse complement strand
CCATGCAGGCGAAATAGCAACAATTCCACCTGCCCTGAGCTTTTTCCAGTGCCGGTTTGTGCTTCGATTTTTGAGAGTAGATCCATAGTCAGCTCCAGAACAATTTTTTGACAGAATTGAAGCAACTATTAAGCCAACTTATCATGACTCTTAAGTTAAAGATAAAGTTTTGCAAGATGTGTATTCTTATCTGTTTGAGTTCTAGGTTTTTTAGCTCTTTTTTTGACCTCTGCTAAGGTTTGACAGAGGGTTTTTAAAGCGGGTTGCAGGGTTTCTATGGGCTCAGATTTTGCAAATAGGTGCTGTTTTAGCTGAAATAAAGCCTGTTCTGCAGTGCTATCAAGAGGTATTATCTGTTTTACCTGCTGATAAAAAGTAATCCAATCCGTACGACTAAGCTGTTGCAGCTGTTGTAAGTCCTCAATATGCTGACAGATGTTGCTATTTTCTGTTTTGGATGGGAGGTATTCTGTTTCTGCAATATCGGCTTGTGTTTGATTTTGGATTTGAGCTTGAATCTGTTTTTGCAACTGTTTAACTTGTTTGCGGTTGTGCCACCACAATCCCAGCAGGGCAAAGCAAAGTAATAAGAGTGCAATTAAGCCTGCCCAGAGCCAAATAGGCACCGTTTGAGAGGCAGGACTGGGGATTTTGGAAGCCTTTGGTACGGTTTTTGTGGTTTCAGATGTTTCATGTGAAACATGTTTCGGTTTTTGCTTCTCAGCGGAGGGTTGCAAATTTGCCGATGGCTTCACCTGCAGAGATAGGGCAGGGGTTTGGGCAATTGAGCGTTGGTCTTTTGCTAGAGACCACCAAGACAGGGTAACAGGTTTTAAAGTGAGTCTACCTACTTGAGTGGGAACCAGCAGATAATGAAACACTTTTTGGCTGACCATTTCCCCATTCAGCCAGCGGCTGTCCTCTTCGGTATGATCTAAATAGAGCTTGTAGTCCGAACTTTGAGGAAGGTTTACTTTGGGGAGTTGAGCAGAAAGCAGTCCGTGTGCCGTGAGGGTTAGGGTCAGGTTAAGGGTGTCTCCAGCAGTAATTTGATGTGAATCTGCTTTTAAACCAAGAGAGACTTTTTGTGCCGGTAACCAAGTGGCATTGTCTGGATAACTTGCGGGTTTGGGCTTTACTTTTAGGGTGAGGCTGTCTGATTTTAGGTGCAACATCTTTAAAAAGCCTCGCCATTGTGCCCGACCTATAAATGAAGCGGGTGCAAGCTTCAAGTTACCACTGTGCTGTGGGTAGAGCACATAGTCCCATTCATAGACCTGATAGCGCTGACCTTGAACCTGTTTGATATAGGCCTTTTGGTTGGTGACGAGTTGATTCAAAGTCCCTTTAAACTGGGGGGCACGTAAATTACCGTCAATCAACTGCCCTTGATAGAAAAGTCGCAAACGATAATGTACTTCTTCTTGTACATAAGGATTGGGATTATCCACTGTCACACTGAGAAAAAAGGCGGCTTTCTTGCCAGTATCCTGACTGGTCTGACTGGCTGGGCGAACATGAATTTTAATCGGTAGGCTTTTGGTACCCTCTACTTCAAAGGGCGGAATCATCAGCACGCCATCTTGTTTTGGCAGGAGGCTTAAATCCCAGCGAGTTTCGGTGGAGAGGCTGCCATTAATAAACTGAAAATTGCTGCTTCGCTGTTGCCCTAAAACTTCAAACTGGTCAATCAGTTGATCAAAATTGGGGGAACTGCTGGTTTGAAAATCTGCAATCAGAGTTAAGTTGAGAATGTCCCCCGCCTCAACTTCAGTACGATCCACTT
>CAYOOU010000178.1:0-1819 GCA_964405635.1 uncultured Piscirickettsiaceae bacterium | reverse complement strand
TTGCACGAATGAGGCGCGAGCTAAAAATGAGATAAAATTTTCCTAATCGAGGCGAGAAACGCAGGTAATAGCCCAAGCCAAGTTTTCCAACGAAGAGCAGGGAAATTTTAGCCATTTTTAGCTGTGGATTCACTCGTGCAAAGGTCTCGAATTAAAGCTTTAACTCTCTTGTTGAATAAACGCTTCTTTTTTAGTTTTTTCTGCCGCCTCGGCAGCGGTAGATTTTTTAGGACTTCTTTGCTCAATAGGGATATAACAAAGATTGCCTAAACCAGTATAAATCTGCGTAGGACGGAAGATTTTGTTGTTTTGCAGCTGCTCACGCCAGTGCGCCATCCACCCTGCTGAACGGGCAACAGCGAAAAGAGGCGTAAAGAGCTCAGGCTCAAACCCCATCTCTTTATAAAGAATACCCGAATAAAAATCGACATTTGGGTAGACGCCTTTATGCCCTAAAAGCTCTTCACACACCTTTTCCACTTCTTGAGCAATGGTAAACAGTGGACTGAGCTTACCCTTTTTGTTTTGTAAAATCTCTTCTGACAGCTTCTGCAAAATGGTGGCTCGTGGGTCTTTAGTTTTGTACTCTCGGTGCCCCATGCCCCAAATCACCTTTTTCTCTTTTAGGCGATTTTCAATATAGGGACGAACATTCTCCACGGAACCAATCTCTTCTAACATCTCAATGACCATCTGATTGGCCCCTCCATGCAGAGGACCCGAAAGAGAGGCTATAGCGGCAGAGATCACCGAGCAAGGGTTAGCCAAAGTGGAGCCGACTACCATAGTGGTAAAAGTAGAAGCATTAATCGTGTGCTCTGCATGCAGAATCAAACAGACATCTAACAGTCGTGCCCAATCAGGGTCAGGCTCCTCCCCAGTGACCATATATAAAAAGTTCTCAGCATAGGTAAGGTCATTGCGGGGCTCAATGGGGTCAAATCCATTGCGCATATGCTCCCACTGAGCCACCAAAGTGGCCATGTGAGCGATAATTTTTACCGTCACATCATTAATATACGCCTGGTTTTCACTGCCACCACTCATATATTCGGTGCTAGGATAAAAACTGGCAAGGCTGGCCACCACCACTTGAAGCATATGCATCGGGTGCGTGGAGGGGGGCAAGTTTTTCATAATCTCTCGGATGTTATATTTCACCCGACGATTCTCACGCAGCTTACGGTCAAATTCGCTTAACTCTTCTTGGGTAGGCAACTCACCAAATAGCAGCAACAGCGTGGTCTCTTCAAAAGAGGACCTTTCTGCCAGCTCCATAATGTCATAGCCACGATAGGTGAGAATTCCCTTTTGCCCATCAATAAAGGAGATTTTGGATTCTGTGGCAGGCACTCCTGCCAAACCTGGAATATATTGCATACCAATCCTTACACGCTGAATGAGGAACCACAACCACAAGTTGTCGCTGCGTTGGGGTTTTCAATCACAAATCGTGCCCCTTGCAGATCCTCAAGATAATCAATTTTTGCCCCCCCTAGGTATTGAAAACTCATGGGGTCTATTAATAGTTTTACATTGTCGGTTTCCACCACCGTATCATCTTCTGCCACTTCTTCATCAAAGGTGAAGCCATACTGAAACCCTGAACAACCGCCACCGGTAATATAAACACGCAGCTTCAAATTTGGGTTGCCTTCATCTTCAATCAACCCTTTTACTTTGGCCGCTGCTGCTTCAGTAAAGTTGACCGGCTTAGCTGGCATTTCTGTTGCGGTACTTTCGGTTATCGCTGAATTTTTCTCTGACATGATTTATCCTTTTTCCATGTAACGACCCTGCTTGCTTCTGAGCTGTCATA
>CAYOOU010000177.1:0-1819 GCA_964405635.1 uncultured Piscirickettsiaceae bacterium | reverse complement strand
TTAAATACTTTGCCTGCCAAGGCAAAATGACTATAATAGTAACCAAGGTATGTGCGATGGGATAAACCCCCTGCCGATGCTTACAATCTTGGGGCCAGATCGTATCGTGGTGAGAAGTTCATTAGGCGCAAGCCTAACCTGAAAATCCTAAGCGGTATGAGGAGGCTGCCACCTGGACTTAACGGTTCAGGGATACATTTCATCGTGCATACCGACCCTTTTCTTGGAATCCTCCATGCATCAACATCTACGCCAACAACTTTGTCAAAATCGACAGTCTCTGATGCCAGAGCAACAGATTCAACACGCAGAACAGGCAACCCTAAAACTCCTCAGAAGCCCTTGGTTACAACGTCCTAAACAGATTGCCGTTTTTCTCTCTCAAAAAGGCGAACTTTCAACTGACAAACTGATTCAAACCCTCTGGCAGAGAGGACATAAGGTCTATCTACCCGTACTAAATACTTTACGAGGCCGCCCCATGGCTTTTGCTCCCTACCATCCCCATAGCAACATGGGCCAATCTAAGTATGGCATTCCAGAGCCCCTTGCACCACACATCCAACACCGTTTTGGCAATCAGCTAGAAATGGTGATCACCCCTCTAGTGGGGTTTGATGAGCAAGGGCACCGTATTGGCATGGGCGCTGGCTTCTACGACCGCACCTTTGCCTTTAAGCGCCTTCTAAAAATAGAGAGACCTAAACTCATTGGCTGGGCACACGAATGCCAAAAACTACCTAAAATCGAGCCCCAACCTTGGGATATCCCGTTAGATGCCATTGTTACCGAAAAGCAAATCTACCTGCCTAAGCAACAAAAGCCTTCATAACTCTTCTTAACAAACTTTTCTAAGATGCATAAAAAACCCCAGTCCTGCAGCGCCAAAGTTAACTAAAGTTTCTTGACAGGACTGGGGTTTTGAGGAATTTTTCTGGGGAAATCTTATTCGATACCCATCTCTTCCTTAATTTGCGCCACCCACTGGCTAATACGCTCTTCGGTAAGCTCTGGCTGTTGATCTTCATCAATACCCAAGCCCACAAAGAACTCACCATCTGGAGTCACCGCTTTGGACTCATCAAATTCATATCCATCGGTTGGCCAATAACCTACCGGTGTGGCACCGTTTTCTACCGCCACATCATGCATCATGCCCATGGCATCTAAGAAATACTCGGAATAGTCTGCCTGATCTCCCAACCCAAAGTTGGCTACAGTTTTGCCTGTGAAGTCGATGGTTTTAAAGGTCTCCCAAAAATCATCCCAGCTGGACTGAAGCTCACCATAATACCAAGTTGGCTGACCTAAAATGATTTTGTCGTACTTGGCAAAGTCCTCTGGCGTGGCAGAAACCACATCATACACATCTACCTTATCCTCACCAATCTTATCTTTGATTAAGTCGGCAATGCGTTCAGTGTTACCGGTATCGGTTCCATAAAATAGACCAATTTTGCTCATGGCTTTTGATTCCTTATAGTTTATTTAATAAAATCGGCTTATAAACCCTATAATTCTTACTGATTGCAATAATAGCATAGCCATCACTGAATACACTGAAAAAATTTTATTCCATCCAATGAAAAATTCTTATGAAAGACCCTAAAAATATTGACTGTTTTCAGTGCCGACACTTTTATATCACTTGGGAGGTCAACCAACCCCGTGGTTGTAAAGCCTTTGGCTTCAAAACGGCACAACTGCCCTCTGTGGTGGTGCTTGAGGCCTCAGGTGAACCCTGCCTCAAATTCTCTCCGAAACAACAAAACCAGAAAGGCAAGCCCAAACCCAAACGAGGCTGGGTGGTCTAGGGAAG
>CAYOOU010000176.1:0-1878 GCA_964405635.1 uncultured Piscirickettsiaceae bacterium | reverse complement strand
CTAGATGGCTCAGTAGATGGCCACCCGCCCCTACACGCCAATATGTCACAAAAAGATTGGTACAATGCCTTTGAGCCTGCTTACCAAAAGCTCAAAACCGCAGCAGCCAATGGCCGCCACACCGCAATTACCCCCTATGCAGCTACCAGCCCTGCAGAGTTTTTTGCAGTCACCACCGAATATTTTTTTGAAGCCCCGGCAAGATTGCATCAAGTTTTCCCCAAAGTCTATCAACAGCTAACTCTCTTCTACCGCCAAGACCCACTACAACGAGAAAAAATGCTATTAAAGCGCAAAAAATAAAAAACCCCATTTAAGGGGCTTTAGCTGTGGACTCATCTCGTGCAAGCGTGTCTTTTGCTTTATCCAGCCAAAAACTCAGTAATGGTGGGTTCAATTTCGGTTTTATCAATCACCGTATCTTGAGTAAGAGGCAAGTCAAACAGTTTTTTAATCTGCTTTGGAATCTCAATTCCAGCTAGCTTAGCAATGCTTTGCAGGGCTTCTAAGTCTGTAGCCCCCACCTCACCGGTTAAAGCATTTGCCACCGTTGGGGAGAACTTGGTCCACTCTGCAGTGGAATATGCAATGGTTTTAAGCTCTGGCTTAGCACGGCTGGTTTCATAGGGCTTTAAACAGGTTGCGGTGTGAGGTTCCATGAGATAGCCTTTTTCAAAGGCTTGTTTAATATAAGCCTTGCCCTCTTCATCATCACAGTAATCTGCCGCAAAAATGCTTTGCAACTGGGTCAGCTCCTCTGCCGTCAACTCATAATATTTTTCCTTGTCCAGCTTAACCATCAGCTCTTTTGTCCGCTCAGCACCAAACAGATCAAATAGTACTCGCTCGATATTGGAGGATTTTAAAATATCCATCGCTGGAGAGGTGGTGGGAATCACATCCAAATGACGCAGGTCATAAATTCCTTCACGAATCAGCTTAGTCAAAACATTGTTACGGTTAGAGGCGATCAAAATCTGCTCAACTGGCAAGCCCATTTTCATTGCATAGTAGCCCCCCAGTGCATTACCAAAGTTACCACTGGGCACATCTAAATAGACCTTCTCGCCAATTTCAATGGCGCCTTGACGCACCAACTCTAAGTAGCTGTAAATATGGTAAATAGTCTGGAAAATAATCCGCCCAAAATTGACTGAGTTAGCAGCTGATAGACTAATGTCAAGCTGACCCAAGGTCTCGTTAAATCGCTCAGAGGTCAAGAGCGTTTTCAGAGCGTTTTGAGCATCATCAAAGTCTCCACGAATGCCAATCACTTTTAGGTTGCGGCCATCTTCCGTCACCATCTGCAACCGTTGCACATCAGAGGTTCCCCCATCTGGGTACAAACAGGCCACTCGAACATTGTCTCGATTTTTAAAGGAATCCAGAGCGGCTGGCCCCGTATCCCCACTGGTGGCGGCCAAAATCAGATATTCCTCATTTCGCTGTTGCGCCAAGGAGGACAAAATCAAGCCAAAGGGCTGTAAGGCCATATCTTTAAAGGCTCGAGTTGGGCCATGATAGAGCTCGCTAATATAGAGGTCATTATGTAACTTTACCACTGGCACCGGATTTTCTGGGTCATCAAACTGATTATAGAGATCCAACGCCTGTTGCACCACAGACGGGTCAATATCAATTTCAAATGCATCTAAAATCGCCTTAGCCACAACTTTATAGTGCGAATTTTGATGCGCCCGTAAAAAATCCTCGCCTAACTCTGGCAAGGTCTTAGGCGCATAAAGGCCACCAAAAGAAGACATAGGGCTAAGAATTGCTTGAGAAAAGGTGACTTCCACTGGATTTTGGCCATCATTGCCACGGGTTTCGATAAAGTTCATGGGGCTTTAACCTGTCTGCTTAAATAGAAAAAGGCGG
>CAYOOU010000175.1:0-1918 GCA_964405635.1 uncultured Piscirickettsiaceae bacterium | reverse complement strand
GAGTTAAGGCTTTTCAATAAGATAGTCTTCATAGTCCAATCCAGTTTGATCCACAACAACAGGAATTGCAGTAATGCCATAGCCCATTTTTCTGGGGCTGGCGGGGTCTTTTGTCACCAGCGGGTGCCAATCGGGGAGAGGCTGCCCTCGATAGATTAGCCGATAACTACAGCTGTCTGGCAACCAATCAAACTCCGCCACACGCTCTCGTGTGAGCGGTACACAGGTGGGCACATTGGTTGAACGATTGACATAATCAGAACACTGCCCAGTCTCCAAGTCTGAATAGGGGCAGACTACCCGCGTATAGACAATCTCACCCGTCTCTTCATCTTGTAACTTATTCAGGCAGCATAAACCGCAACCATCACACAGCGACTCCCACTCCTCAGTGGTCATCTCCTCTAAGGTTTTTGTCTCCCAAAAGGGGCGCTCAGAGTACATCTCCATTTTCTCCATTTTAGCGTCGCATCAACCTTAGCGTTTTTCCATTCAGTTGAAGTTTTACCACCTCCACACTCACCAGTTGATGCCAAGTTTCAATATTCACAAGACCTATCTTTTCCAGTCTGCCAGATTTATAAAACGGCACCCGTACCCTATGTTTAACCGTTTTATCTAACAACTTGCGTTTTATTCTTTTAATCGTCTTTGTATTCGGAGATTGATATTGCCAATATAAGTCCAACCTCACCTTCGTAGCTTGACCACCCCCATCCTTCAAAGCCTTAACACCCCCGCTTATCATATAACGAAGCCAGCCTTGTTCATCCACATATAAAGTTGCAAAAACAATATTCAGTTTAAATTGTTCGGCACTTGGATAGTTTAAAATTTGATAGGCCTCAAGCACACCCGCTTTCAGCTCATTTCGCAAAGCATGTTTTACAATTTTCTGCGTGGCAGGACTAGGATTTTTTGCCCAGTTTTTTAAAATTTGATAAGCCCAATCCCGATTAAACTTTAGATGATCATTTAAATGATTGGCCACACTCTTGCGAACATAAGGATGTGGATCTTCCCAAAGCGGCTGTAGGATTTCCAAACTCTTTTCTGGATACGCTTTAGTCAAAGACAAATGAGGGGCCCACGGCAGACGAGGACGCGTGCTTTCACTGGCCAAACGGCGATGATGAGGGTTTTGAGATTGTGTCCACTGTATAAGTTGCTGCCACACCCGATCATCACGCTGACCGTACTCGACAATAAATTGACGCATCGCCAACTCTGAAGTATATAGCTCGGTTAGCGCCTGCAACCCTTGCAAGCTCTCACTCAAGACCTCTGGTCGCTTTAACCCCCAAATCACTATCATCTGCGGAAAAATAAACTGGGCCATATCTGGCAATCCATGCGCCACTTTTGGCAGTTGGCTCACCACTTCAGCGTACCCAGCACGCAACTTTAATTCCATCCGTTGTGCCAGTTGAAGAGCAAAGTACTCTGCTAATAAATGCACACGTCGCATTAAAGGTAAAAAAACAAAACTTTCATTCGCTGGCTGCCAATCGCTCAAACCATAAACCTGCAGCAATCGCTGTTCAATTTTACGAACCACACTCAAGGAAATTTGATGTTTCAATGCTTCCGACATTCTGGCACGATTTTTGAAATAACTACGATGAAAATAAAAAAACTGTCATTTTTTTGACAGTTCAACCATCAAAACCACAAGGAGTTTTCTCATGGCAGAACAAAAAATGCCCATTTCTGAAAAAATGGAAACCTGTTTAGGCTTTTTAGATGATCAGTTAGAGCAGAACAAAGAACATACCATCAATATTGCTGAAACCATTATTGATGACATTAAGTTCCTCACCAACGACTACTACGAAGCGCAAAAAAATAATGATCTAGCCAGTCATATTGAAAAGGTGCGAGCCACACAGTTTAAGTGGATTAATGAGTTACAATCGGC
>CAYOOU010000174.1:0-1931 GCA_964405635.1 uncultured Piscirickettsiaceae bacterium | reverse complement strand
CCAAAATAGAGCGGTTTTAACAGAAAACCGCTTGGCTCTCCTTCATTTTCAATCCCTTTCTAATCCACACACGCTGTTGTTTCGTCGCTGGGCGCATCTCTATGCTCAGCGGTTTCCTTTTTATGAGCGTAGTCCGCTGTTTTCCATGATTGATGGGGTAGAAAAAGGGGAAGTTGAGATTGATGGTTTGCTGTTTCGCTCATCGCAAGACACTCACTGGGACTGGGCCAGCTTTGTCTGTTTTGAAACCTACCCCTTGGGCACATTGCTGGCCTATTTAGCCACCCACCCTGATTATGAAGGTCAAGGACTAGCGCATAAATTGGTACAGCAGTTGGTTCAAAAGTCTCTCACACCTCAAACGCCCTATTTTTGGCTAGAAGCTGAGCCGAAGCTTTGGCCGTTCTATCGACACCAAGGTTTTTTTGCGCTGCCTTTTACCTATTTGATTCCTCGATTCTATGGAGAAGGGACGGTGGAGATGGCGTTGTTTATTAAAAGTGCTGTATCAAAGATTTCACGGGAAACGGTTCGCCAGATGGTGACCATCCTCTATTTACAAAGTTATGATATTTCATCGGAAGATCCGCGTTTTCAGCAAGGCTTAGCTGAAGTGGATGCTCTGCCAGAGGTGATAGCGATTCCTCCATGTGCCCAGGCGAAAGTATCATGAGTGCTTCAGTTCAAGAGATGACTCCCCAAGCCATTCATCAGTTAGCCTTGAGTTATGATCAGGAAGAAGCTTTTGAAGCAGGACGGCAAAAGGTGCGGCAGTGGCTGCCCACTCAGGCGGTGGCCAATTATGACTATGCGGCGCTCAAGGAACTTGCTCAAACTTTAGACAAGGACACGGCACGAGTTGCTTTCTACTGGTTCACCTACTTTACCGCACGGATGAAAATTGAGCAGAGCTATGACTTTTTGCAAGCGTTTCATCTGTTTGACTTAGGCAGTGAGGTTTTGGCTCAGGTTGAAAGCTCTTGTGCCAAGCTGGCAGATTGTGACTGGCTCATGCAGCATCTGATGGTGCGGTTTGTGGATATTGACCGCGGTATTCACAATAATGATTTTGCCTATACGGTGGACACCTGCAACCGCTTATTGCAAACACTTGAGGCATACCCCGCTTGTAAAGCTCGATTGATGGTGGAGTCTCAATATCTTGTATTGATGCGTGAGATTGCACAGTTAATGGTGGAACGAGATGCGGGGAATGACTCGGTTGAGGATTGGGCGCAGGTTCGGTCTCAACTTCAGAGCATTTACCAAGAGTATAAGGCCAAGGGGCTGACCATTCACAGTTCAATATTGCAGGCCTTTTTAATGGCGTTGCCTACTTGGCAGCAGGCTGGCGATAATCGGTTACAGGTGACCCGTGGTCGAGCCATTGCCACCTTCTATGCCACGCTGAACAGTATGCAAACTGAAGGGCTGATTGAGGCGTTAAATCAAAAATCAAAGCGGCAAACCTTAATGCAGCTTCTGCAAGCCGAAGCGTTTTATGAGCCAGTACCGCCTGATATTTTTTCGGATCTCTCTTTTCAGTCCCAATTTCATATTTGGCAGTTTGATTTGCCGGAAGTGGTTTTGCCCCAGTTTCGTCAGCAAGGGCTTAAGTTGACCACCCAGTTGCGGGTTAACAGTTTGGGCTTGCTGCAGCTATTTATGGAGGTGGAGTTAAATGGTTGGGATGTCAATGCATTACGGCACATAATGAATTTGCCTCTGGAAAATGCCATTGATGAAACGGTGCAATGGTCTGATTTAGAGGTGCACTATCTACGGGAAGTGGCAAAAGTGGTTTTTGACCACTTTGATGACTGGCTGGACCAAAATGCTGAAGAGAACTGCTTGGTCAACTCGGTCAGTAGTGATGTCAACTTTACTCTGCTGATAGAGGCCGCTGAGGACAAGCAGCATGAACTTTTAAC
>CAYOOU010000173.1:0-1955 GCA_964405635.1 uncultured Piscirickettsiaceae bacterium | reverse complement strand
ACCATTGAAAGCAAAGCAGCCCATTTATTGTATTTTGTGGTCAAGAATCATCCTTTTTCAGACGGTAATAAACGCAGTGGTGCGTTTTTGTTTGTGGATTTTCTCAATCGTAATGGTCGGTTGCTAAATAGTAGGGATGAGGTGGTTATCAATGATACGGGGCTGGCAGCACTGACTTTGCTGGTGGCAGAATCAGACCCCAAGCAAAAAGACACCTTGATTCGCTTAATTATGCACATGCTCACAGAGGGTGGTTCTATATGACCATAATCACCGAAAATGCCATCGAGAATTTCTGTATCGAATTACTGGAAAAACAGGGCTACGAATACATTTACGCCCCTGATATTGCCTCAGACTCTGATAATCCTCAACGCAGCAGCTTTGAGGATGTTTTATTAAGCAGTCGTCTTGCTGATGCCGTAGCTCGCATTAACCCAACCATTCCCCATGATGTCCAACTGGAGGCCATAAAAGAAATCAGCCGTTTTCATTCTCCAGATTTGCTCACCAATAATGAGTTTTTTCATCGAATGCTCACCGAAGGGGTCAAGGTCAGTTATCAAAAAGAGAGTGGGCAACGAGGGGATTTGGTTTGGTTGGTGGATTTTGACAACCCTGAAAATAATGATTTTGTGGTGGCAAATCAGTTGACCGTGATTGAAAACGGCGTAAACAAACGCCCTGATGTGGTGTTGTTTGTCAATGGTTTGCCACTGGTGGTGATTGAGCTTAAAAATGCCGTGGATGAAAACGCCACAATCAAATCTGCCTATCGGCAATTGCAAACCTATAAGGCGAGCATTCCCAGCCTATTTGCTTATAACGGTTTTATGGTGGTTTCTGATGGTCTGGAAGCTAAAGCGGGTTCACTCTCAGCAGGCTTGAGCCGTTTTATGGCATGGAAAACGGCGGATGGTAAAAAGGAAGCTTCGCATCTGGTGAGTCAGTTGGAAACCTTGGTTCAAGGGATGCTCAATAAAGCCACGCTGTTGGATTTGATTCGTCATTTTATTGTGTTTGAAAAATCCAAAACCGAAGATCCGAAAACAGGTGTGGTGACGATTGAAATGGTAAAAAAACTAGCCGCCTATCATCAATATTATGCGGTCAATCGTGCAGTGGAATCCACCCTCCGTGCCAGCGGATACTGTAGGGGTGAACCTATGAGTTCAACCGATGATTGTTCACCCAATAAAATTATGGAAGACCCTGCCAGTTATGGATTGCCCGCAGTTAAAAATCAACCCAAAGGTGACCGTAAAGGTGGGGTGGTTTGGCATACACAGGGCAGCGGTAAGTCACTGTCGATGGTATTTTTTACAGGTAAAATCATTCTGGCACTGGATAACCCGACCATTCTAGTGATTACGGATCGCAATGATCTGGATGATCAGCTATTTGATACCTTTGCTGCTTCGACTCAAGTTTTACGCCAAGAACCTAAACAGGTGGAAAGTCGGGCGCAACTCAAAGCATTATTACAGGTCGCATCAGGTGGGGTGATTTTTTCCACCATTCAAAAATTTCAGCCTGAAGAGGGCAATGTGTTTGATACCTTGTCGGAGCGGGAAAATATCGTGGTCATTGCCGATGAGGCCCACCGTACTCAATATGGTTTTAAGGCAAAGGTAGATAAGGAAACGGGTGAGATTAAATACGGTTTTGCCAAATATATGCGTGATGCCTTGCCCAATGCGACTTATTTAGGATTTACGGGTACACCAATAGAAAGCACTGATACCAACACCCCTGCCGTTTTTGGTCACTATATTGATGTGTATGATATTGCTCAGGCGGTGGAAGATGGGGCAACGGTGAAAATTTATTATGAAAGCCGTCTGGCGAAAGTGAATTTAAGCGAGCAAGGCAAGCAACTGGTTAAACAATTGGATGGTGAACTGGCACAAAAGGATCTGACAGAAACTCAAAAAGCCAAAGCAAAATGGACGCAA
>CAYOOU010000172.1:0-2069 GCA_964405635.1 uncultured Piscirickettsiaceae bacterium | reverse complement strand
CCATTATAAAACCTCTATACATTAAAAAACCCAGCCGAAGCTGGGTTTAAAGTGGTTTCCTAACGGAGTGTCATACTCAAGATGAAAGCTTTAGGCTGCGAACTCTCCAGAAAGCTTTTGCATTTGAGCTTTGATTTTTTTCATGGCTTGCTTTTCAATCTGCCGAATGCGCTCCATAGAAACGCCATATTCGGCAGAAAGCTCTTTCAAGCCAACTTTCTCATCGCTCAACCAGCGCTTCTGAAGAATGTCTCGGCTTCTGTCATCCAACTCGCTCAAGGCTTGTGCCATGAGCTTGTGTTGGTACTGAGCCTCACTTTCATTCGCCAGAGCATTTTCAGGATCCAGTTCATGGCTTACCAAAATAGGATAAGTTGAACTGGAATTTTCCTCCTCTTCAGGAGAAAGGTTCACTGAAAGGTCCTGCCCATAGAGACGGCTCTCCATCTCTAACACATCCTTCCGAGTCACACCCAAGTCTTCCGCCACTTTATCCGCATCTTTATCGCTGAACCACTCCAAGGATTTTTTTGCCCCCCGCAATTTGAAGAACAACTTGCGTTGAGCCTTGGTCGTAGCAGTTTTCACAATTCGCCAGTTGCGAATCACAAATTCATTGATTTCAGCACGGATCCAGTGGACAGCAAAGGTCATCAAGCGAACATTTTCTTTAGGGTCAAAGCGCTTCACCGCCTTGAGCAATCCAATATTGCCCTCTTGAATCAAATCGGCCATTGGCAGTCCATAACCACTATAAGAGCGTGCAATTGGCACCACATAGCGTAGGGAAGAGAGCACCAACTGACGAGCTGCATCCATATCTTTGTGGTAGAAATATCTTTCTGCCAATTCACGCTCTTGTTCAGCACTTAACTGAGGAAATGATT
The DNA here is from genome assembly GCA_964405635.1 of uncultured Piscirickettsiaceae bacterium. GTDB lineage: Bacteria > Pseudomonadota > Gammaproteobacteria > Thiomicrospirales > Thiomicrospiraceae > JALUXI01. The sequence continues at coordinate 1,182 of CAYOOU010000172.1, read as the reverse complement.
GAACGGTACGAAGATAGGTTTCCAGGTTTTTACCTGGCACCAAATTCATACCTGCTTGGGTTACAACTAAATCATTCATATACTACCTCCTATGTTCTATAAACAACTGATTTTTAAAATTAAAATCGCAGCCTATAGAAAGCTAAGCCTGAAGCCGTAAATGACAGAAGCCAATTACAACCCTTCTACTATAACGAGTTTTAGCACTAAAAGCAATAGAGTGCTAAAACCGTTATTGTAATTTTATTTTCAACAAGATACAACCATTTTTTATAAACTACTTTAACTTTTATCTTGCAGGCATAAAAAACCAGCAAATGAGATTGCTGGTTTTAACTTGAAGCAAGGTAAGACTTTTGCATGATTGATGCACGATTAACCACTTTTAGCCGTGGATTCAACTCGTGCAAAAGCCTCTGGATTAAGCCTGACTTGGCAACTCTCCTATCTGCTGCATCATCTCTAACCATGCGTCCCGCAACTCAGACAAAATCTCAATGGCACTGTCCAAATAGAAAGTATCTTTCTCAAACACCGCCTCTTGAATGGACTGATCGGCATAACGGTACAACTCTTCCAAGTCATACGCCAGAGGGGTCTGTTTACTAAAGTGCAAGCGATCCCTAAGGGCATCTAAAATGGTGGTCATGCGACCAAGGTGAAAGCCTTTTTCCACCCAAGCTTCACTTTGGTGACAAATTTTAGCCAAATTACCCTTATCCACCACCCCTTGCAGTAAAAGCAGAACCGTTTTATTAGGATTTTGTGCCAACTCCTGTTCTACCTCCTGCTGGCGAATATACTCCTGAAGCAGTGGCGCGGCTTGTTGTTGTGTTTGTGCTGTCATATTAGCAGTCATAATTTTTCCCCTTGTGTTGAATGATTAAACAATCGTTCCCTTGTGTGTTAACGGTAGAGGATCTCCAAAATTCTCTAAGAAAAATTTTGATTGAGTCCTCAAGTTTTTCTGTTTAGAAACGATATAGCAGGGAGTGTGCCAACTTTTAAAGTTGTTTTTTTGACAGTTCGGTTTTTAAGGAAGTGCTGAATAAAGGTAGCAGGACTGGGGATTTTGGTAAAAATTTAGCAAAATTTAATCGTTTAATTGGAAGTCGATTAAATCTTTGTTCATAAAGGAGGGCTGCGCCCTTAGCCGCTATGATTTTGTTGGTACTTCCTTAA
>CAYOOU010000171.1:0-2073 GCA_964405635.1 uncultured Piscirickettsiaceae bacterium | reverse complement strand
TTAATCAGCACTTCCCTAGGGTTAGATTTAAGACTAAAAGTCTTCTCGTGGTGGATTGGCTCGTACATGGTGGAAGGTCAAGTCCGCCCCTTTATACTGCTCTTCATCAGTCATGCGCAGTGAGGCAAACTGGTTCACCAACTTATAAACCAACCAACCGCCAACAATGGCAATGGCTAATCCTAAAACTGTGCCGACCAGTTGCGACATCAGAGAGACACCCCCTAAGCCACCTAGGGCTTCGGCACCAAAAATCCCAGCGGCAATCGCCCCCCACACGCCGCATAGACCGTGCAAAGGCCATACACCTAGCACATCATCAATTTTCATTCGATTTTGTGTCCAAATAAAGGCTTTTACAAACAGGGCACCGGCCACCGCACCAATCACCAAAGCCCCTAAAGGACTGACTACATCAGAGCCGGCACAAATGGCGACTAAGCCTGCTAAAGGACCATTATGAACAAACCCTGGGTCTTTATCACCAATAAAGGTCGCAGCCAAAATGCCTCCCACCATCGCCATCAATGAGTTCATCGCCACCAAGCCTTGAACGCCCTCAATGGTCTGGGCAGACATCACATTAAATCCAAACCAACCTACAGCCAAAATCCAAGAGCCTAAAGCCAAAAAGGGAATGCTAGAAGGTGGGTGACTGGCTTTCACCTGTCCATCTTTGGTATAGCGACCATGACGAGCACCGATAACTAAAATCGCCATCAAGGCAATCCAGCCCCCCATACCATGCACGACCATTGAGCCAGCAAAGTCATGAAAGCCCGCGCCAAAGCTATTTTCTAGCCAGGCTTGAATACCAAAATTGCCATTCCATGAGATACCTTCAAACAGTGGATAGACAAAGGCTACACTTAGAAAGGTAGCGGCCAAAACTGGATAGAACCTTGCCCGCTCAGCAATTCCACCAGAAACAATGGCTGGAATGGCCGCTGCAAAGGTCATAAGAAAAAAGAATTTCACCAGCTCATAGCCCGATTTTTCGCTCATGGCTTGAACCAAACTGCCATCAGCATTAAAGCCAAGAAAAATACCATAAGCAACACCATAGCCAATAAAGAAATAAGCCAAGGTAGAGACTCCTAAGTCTGTCATAATTTTAACCAGAGCATTCACCTGGTTTTTATGCTGCACCGTGCCCACTTCTAAAAAAGCAAAGCCTGCATGCATAAAGAGGACTAAAATAGCCCCTAACAAAATAAACAGTACATCTAAACTATCCACTAAATGCTCCATATCGTGCCTACCTTTTTAAATTTTAAGAATAGACTAACTATTTTAACAAATGACAATGCAACCGGTTTTAAATTTCACCCCACTTCAACGGCTCGACCATATCTTATTTGAGCAAGCTAAAATCCAAGTGTGGGTCAAGCGAGATGATTTAACCGATTCTGCCATTCAGGGCAATAAATGGCGAAAAATTGCCCCCAATCTCATCGCTATGCAACAGACAGGAAAAAACCAACTTCTCACCTTTGGCGGTGCCTACTCCAACCACATTGCCGCCACCGCAGCCGCGGGGAAACAATTTGGCTTTAAAACCATTGGCATCATTCGAGGCGAAGAGTTGGCAGAGCATCATGATCGTTGGAGTCACACGCTTAAACAAGCAACAGAAAATGGCATGCAATTGCAATTTATTAGCCGAAAAACCTATCGGCAGCGGCATGACCCTACTTTTTTGCATGCGTTACAACAGCAGTACCCACAGGCTTATATTCTGCCTGAAGGCGGTAGCAATACTTTAGCCGTGCAAGGAATGGCAGAGGTGATTAAGCAACTCAATCAACAGTGCCAAAACTGGACACACCTATACACCGCTGTGGGCACGGGGGCTAGTTTTGCAGGACTGGTTAAAGCGACTGAAAGCACCGCACAGACGCCAAAACAAGTGCATGGCGTGGCTGTTCTGAATCAAGCAGATTATCTGCTCCCTCAGATTAAAAACTGGATAGGCACAACGACAAAAAATGTTCAATGGCAGCTACATACCAAATCCGCCTGCGGCGGCTATGGAAAAACCACACCTGCGCTACTTGAAACCCTAGCTTGGTT
>CAYOOU010000170.1:0-2111 GCA_964405635.1 uncultured Piscirickettsiaceae bacterium | reverse complement strand
ACTTCCTTAAAAAACCACCTCTACTGTCTGTGCAGAACGGTTGGCTTTTTCAATCGCCTCTTCAATGGTCTCTGCTCGTGCTAAGGCGACCCCCATGCGACGACGGCCGTGAATTTCGGGCTTGCCAAATAAGCGCAACTGAGTATCTGGCTCGGCCAAAGCGGCTTCCAAGTTTGTAAACTGCAGCTGATCTGAGTCACCGGTGGGTAAAATCACACTAGAAGCCGATGGGCCATGCTGGGTGATATTAGGAATGGGCAATCCTAAAATGGCTCTGACATGCAGGGCAAATTCCGACAGATCTTGCGAAATCAAGGTCACCATGCCGGTATCGTGCGGGCGAGGCGAAACTTCACTAAAGATGACCTCATCGCCTTTCATAAATAACTCTATCCCAAACAGCCCTCGGCCTGTGTCACCACACAGAGCTTCTGCCACAGATTTAGCCATATGCTGAGCCTTTTCAATCGCCACTTCACTCATAGGATGAGGTTGCCAAGATTGACGGTAATCTCCATCTTCTTGATGGTGCCCTATCGGCTCACAAAAGCTAATGCCGTCACGATGTTTAATGGTTAAGAGGGTAATTTCATAATCAAAATCCACAAAGCCTTCTACTATCACCTTGCCTTTGCCGGCTCGTCCCCCTTCTTGGGCATATTGCCAGGCATGGTCAATATCCGCTTCAGTTTTCACCACGCTTTGCCCCTTACCAGAGGAGCTCATAATAGGCTTGACCACACAGGGCAGTCCAATTTCTGCTATAGCAGCTTCAAACTCAGCTTTGGTTTCGGCAAAGGCATAGGGAGAGGTTTTTAATCCCAGCGCTTCAGCAGCCAAACGGCGAATGCCTTCTCGATTCATGGTTAATTGTGTCGCTTTAGCGGTGGGCACCACATTAAAGCCTTCCGCCTCCAGCTCTGCTAAGGCATCGGTGGCAATAGCCTCAATCTCTGGCACGATATAATCAGGCTTTTCCTGCAAAATCAGACTTTTTAAAGCGGCCGCATCCAACATATCAATCACATGACTGCGATGCGCCACCTGCATGGCAGGGGCATTGGGATAGCGATCAACTGCGATCACCTCTAACCCTAAACGCTGAGCTTCTATGGCAACCTCCTTGCCTAACTCGCCCGCGCCACACAACAAGATCTTAGTGGCCGTCTTTGAAAGAGGGGTTCCGATTTTTAACATGGCATATCCTTTGCTTGTAAATTTTTGTTAAATATTTGACATCTAATCATCGCCAGCACATACACAAATAATAATCAAGATCTGGCGATTTTATCACACGAGGGAAGACCCATGTTAGACTTGGCATCCGCTAAAAAAGCCAAACAAAACCCCACTGCTCGAAAAACCTCGAAAGAGAATCCACTGTTGCAACAACTGCAAAAGCAGTTTTCCAACCGTGCCGATGTCAGTATGCGCACGTTTTTGGACGCTGCCAAAACGCATGCTGAAACCACCTATCAAATGGACCAGCAAACCGAAACGCTATTCCGTAAAGCCCACTTTGATGCTCTCACACACTTACCAAACCGAGCTTACTTTAATGAAGTTTTAGAGCATTTTATTGTCTCTAGCCACGATCAAGAGATGCAGTTTGCTCTGCTGTTTCTTGACCTAGATGGCTTTAAGGCGGTCAATGACCAGTTGGGGCATCGTGCGGGAGATGAACTGCTACGCCATGTCGCTGCACGACTAATTTTTTCTGTTCGGGAAGAAGATAAGGTGTTTCGCTTGGGTGGGGATGAGTTTGTGGTTTTAGTGCCAGAGGTTACCGAGCCTGAACTCATTGAAACCATTGCCCAACGCATTATTCGAGAAGTCAGCCAGGACTACTGGATTGCAGGGTGTCCTGTACACATTTCAACCAGTATTGGTATGGCCCTTTTTCCAAAGGATGGTCAAATTGCTTCTAAGATCATTGAGCACGCCGACCAAGCACTCTATGCTGCTAAGGCCAAAGGCAAGGGAGTGGCACTGTTTTATGAAGAATCTTATCTGCACCCTCAACAAAAATTTGCTGCCGAGGTAGCAGACCTAGAGCGAGCCATTGAAGCAGCTGAACTGGTCAGTTGCCAGTGCGAACAGTTCAGTTTAGA
>CAYOOU010000169.1:0-2158 GCA_964405635.1 uncultured Piscirickettsiaceae bacterium | reverse complement strand
CGGGTATTTTTTGTGAGTCCATAGCTGGCAAGGGGCAGCACGCTTTATCCAATTTCTATCTGAGGATTTGGCTTTAAAGGCCAACTTGTAATATCATATACAATATGAGAATTGTATGTGATACAAATATATGGCTTTCAGCTCTGACTTCTAAACAGGGCGCATCATACCGCTTAATACGCTGGCTTTTTGAGCAAGATCAATGCTTTCACTGTATCTCTACGCCTTTTATCTTGGAGTTAGAGGATGTCATTCTCCGCCCTCAAAACCGCCAAAGAATGCCCCAGTTCAATGAACAACAACTCTGTAGATTTATAGATGATATTTGCCATATCTCTCACCAACAGCCTATCTTCTTTTTGTGGCGACCACTTATTAAGGATCCCAAAGACGATATGGTACTAGAGCTAGCAGTCAATGCCCAAGTAGATTACTTAATTACCTTTAACACCCAAGATTTTTCAAACATTGTTGATAAATTTGACTTTGAGATCTGTACACCGAAGCACTTTTTAAAAAACCAAGGAGTCATAAAATGAATTATGCACTTAGGATTCCCGATTACTACAAAAAAGAGATTGAAGCCTTAAAAGGAGATGTCTCTATAAATCAATTTATTGTTAATGCCATTGCTGAAAAAATCGCTACGCTTAAAACTGAGACTTACTTACAAGAGCGTGCAGCACAAGGTAGCCGCCAGCATGCACTCTCACTGTTAGATCAAGTGGCAGATAACCCTGCAGAGCCTCAAGATCGACTCGAAGAAGCTTTTGTACGAGAAGAATAGTGTTCTTCTTCAAGCTGTAAAATGGCTTCTTTATAGGTAAGGGCGGCTTGCTCTTGTGCCCCTTCTGCTTCATAACATTGGGCCAGGGCATGAAAGGTCTCCACCTCTGGCTGCAGCTTTAAACTCTGTTTAAGGTAGTCTTGCCCCTGTGCCCAGAGCTGGCTCATACACGCCAACCGCCCTAAAGTGAGTAGCAGGACTGGGTTTTTTGGCTGCTTTTTTAACCATTTTTGTGCCACCTTCAACCGCTGAAATGCAGGGGTCACTTGCAAGCGACCATACTGATAAACCAAGCGGTCATCCCACTGCTTTTTCACTGCCTTTTCAATCAGATCCGCCAGGTTAGACGCCTCACCCCAGCCGGCACTTTTTTCTATATACTCTGCCAACACATCAGGATAGAGCTGTACTGTTTTAGGCAAGCTCTGCCAAATTTGCTGCAAAGTTGCCAAATCGGGTGCCGCCATTAATTTTGCGGCCATCAGGGCACGTTCTAGTTGTGCCAGATCGGTTTTATCCAACGCCTTGAGTCGCTTCACCTGTGGTAAAAGCTGCTCAATCTGCTGCCATCCCCCCAACCGCTGAAGCAACTGAACATATTCCGCCAAAATCGCACGATTGCTCGGCACCTCTTCATATAACGCCTTGAGCAGTGCCAGCGCTTTTTGCGGGTTTTGCTCTGCCAGCAAGCGTGCCTCTACCAGCCCAATGGTCACCACCTCTTCAGGATAGAGAGATTTAGCTTTGCTTAAATATTGGTCTCGCCGATCAAAAGCCCCTTGATTATGCGCCATCTTGGCCGCACTCAAGTAGTGCACTAAACCGGAGTCACTATATTTGGCACTTTTCAACAACTGCTTTTCTGCGGTCTGCCAATCGCCATACTCTAAGGCAATTAGACCTTTAGAGGCATGGGTTTCCGCCCGTGCATAGGCTTTCATGCGCTTACGGTTCTGCCACCAGCGAGGCAGTTTCCAAAGTAGCAGCAGCCCATAAAGTGTTGCATAAATCGTAACAAAAAGCAGAATCAACGCAGCCAAAGCGAAGCTCACACTGGTCTCAATCACCCAGTCCTGCCACACCAGAGAGATTTTTCCATTGTCATAGAGGGCTAAGGTGGCCAGCCCCGCTGACAATAATAAAGCTAGCCCCCAAAGGGTCACCTTTTTCATAGTGCCTCCACAATATGCAAGCTGGGTCGTGGGTCAAACTGGAGCTGCTTAAAAGGTTTTAGCTGGCTTTCGAGTTCTGACTGCTTTTCTGGAAAGTATTTCTGCACAAAGGCGCTCAACTGTTGAACCACTTTCTGCACCATTTGTGCATTGTGGGTTTGCACCGCCCAGTCTAACTGATCGGCCAGCAACAACCCTC
>CAYOOU010000168.1:0-2172 GCA_964405635.1 uncultured Piscirickettsiaceae bacterium | reverse complement strand
TCTGATGTATTGAATTTAACGGGCGTTATTTTAGAAGGCATAAGATATAATTAAATCTGATGTTTTTATATTTATTATTGGAAATTCTTATGATTAAGCCAGAGCACTTGCTGGTGTTTGCCAAGGTGGCAGAGCATAAAAATATTACTAAGGCTGCTGAGTATTTACACCGCTCCCAGCCGGCTATTTCTGGGCAGTTGGCTCAACTACAGCAGGCGTTTTCTTTACCTTTATATCGCCGAAAAGGGGCCGGTGTTGTGTTGACTGACTTAGGTCATAGCTTATTGCCCTATGCCCAAAGAATGGTGAAGTTAGTGAATGAGGTTGAAGATTTTAGAAGGCAGGTAGAGCGAGATGAGGTCGTTCGGTTGGTGATTGGTGCCTCAACGACTATTGCCAGTTATGCCATTCCGACTATGTTGACGAGGTTTCACCAACAGCACCCACAGGTAGAGGTTTCGTTAGTGGTTGGTAATACGGAAAAGATTTTAAGCCAACTGCCGACATTGGATGCAGCTTTGGTGGAAGGGCGAGTGAAAGGCATTCAGAACACGGGGTTTTATGCCAGCACTTGGCGCCAAGATGAGATTGTCGTGATTATGTCAGAAGCACACCCTTTTGCTGAGAAAAAAGGGGGTGTCTCTCTTGAAGAGGTTGCTAATGAGCAGGTAGTGTGGCGAGAAAAGGGTTCGGGAACACGAGAAGTTGTCGAGTTCGCTTTTAAGGCTGCAGGTATTGAGATTGCGCCAAAGCTTGAACTTCCAGGGACGGAAGCGATTAAAGAGGCTGTTAGAGCTGGGTTAGGTATTGGCTTGGTTTCGAAAATGGTGGTTCAGGGGTTGCCGACTTCAGTCCATTGGCGTCCTTTAGTGAAAGATCAGGCCATTATGCGTCCTTTATCACTACTGCTACCGGAGCATTCAAGTAAATTGGGCTGGACAAGAAAGTTTGTTCATATCTGAGGGGACTTTTTCAACACAGAATAAGCAAATTTTCGTTATTTCTAGCCGTGGGTTTATCTCGTGCAAAGTTCTTTGGCAAAAGGTTTCTTGAAAAAATAACAAGTCGTTATAATATCTCTTTTTGTTTAAAGAGAGCGTAACCTCGTGTTGTGTCAGGTTTTTCCAGAACTTTATCAACCCCAGCTTGAGCAGAAACAGAAGCATTTGCAGTCTTTGCTAGGGGAACTGCCCAACTTTTCGTTGTTTGCCTCACCGCCTAAACACTATCGCCAGCGTTCAGAGTTCCGCATGTGGCATGAGGGAGATGAGCTCGATTACATTATGTTCGACCCCGAAACCAAGCAGCGGGTAAAGATTACCGACTGCCCCATGGTTGATATCAAAATAAGCGAACTGATGCCAAAGTTGGTGGAGGCGATTATGGCGACGCTGGTCTTGCGTCAGAAGCTTTTCCAAATTGATTTTTTGAGCACCCTTAGCGGTGAGATGTTGGTGACGCTGATTTATAAAAAGCCGATCGCAGAAAATGCTGAATGGCAGGCGGCCGCCAATGATTTACGGAAGATTTTGCCCATTACCCATATTATTGGCCGTGCCCGCAAGCAGAAGGTGGTACTGGATCATGACTATGTGATTGAAAAGCTTCAGGTGGATGGGGAAACCTTTATTTATCAACAGGTCGAGAACAGCTTCACCCAGCCCAATGCAGTGATGGCACAAAATATGTTGCACTGGGTCAGAAAGGTCACAAAGGGCAGTCAGGGGGATTTGATTGAGCTCTATTGTGGCAATGGCCACTTTTCGATTGCACTAGCAGAAAACTTTCGGCGGGTGCTGGCCACAGAGATTTCTAAAACCTCTGTTCAATCAGCACAGTTTAATCTGCAAGCGAATCGAGTTGAAAATGTTACCATTATTAAAATGGCGGCAGAAGAGGTTTCCCTTGCTTTGCAGGGCAAGCCTTTTAAGCGGTTACAGCAGCAGGGCATTAATCTAGAAGAATTTGACTTTTCCACCATTTTAGTGGATCCCCCCAGAGCTGGATTAGACGATTTAACCAGAAAGATGGCGGCAGAGTTCGAGCAGATTGTCTATATCTCTTGCAATCCTGAAACCTTGCAACGAGATTTGCAAATGCTTACCCAAACCCATGAGGTGGTGGAAACCGCTTTGTTTGACCAATTTCCTTACACGCACCATATTGAATCGG
>CAYOOU010000167.1:0-2275 GCA_964405635.1 uncultured Piscirickettsiaceae bacterium | reverse complement strand
GGTCACCCCTGATGCTGTGGTCGATTTGATTCTCACCCATGTACCGGTGATTTAAAAGGATAAAGTCATTATGACTGCCAATCATCATGATACAGGCTATAAAGAGCTTTTCAGTTATCCAGAAATGGTACAACAACTGATTGAAGGCTTTGCCCCCAAAGAAGTGGCTCAATTGTTAGACTTTTCAACACTCAAGCAACATTCAGGACACTATATTAATCCGCTTTTTGAAACTAAAGAGGAAGATATAGTTTGGTCAGTACAAGTACAGATTTCAGACGATCAGAAAATCGAAGTTTACCTTTATATATTACTTGAGTTCCAGTCAAGCATTGATCATGCGATGCCACTTAGGTTGATGCACTATATTGCCAACTTTTACAGCCACTTACACAAAAATGGTTTAAAGAAGTCAGAGTTACTCCCCCCTGTTTTTCCAATCGTATTGTATAACGGCAGTCGAAAGTGGCAGGCAAAAACAGAAATGCGAGAAATGATTCAGCCCGTTCCCCCGATTTTGCAACCTTTTCAACCGAGTTTAAAATACTTTTTGATTGATGAAGGGCAAATTTCAGATGAGAAATTGGCACACATCAAATCACCTTTGGCAGGGATTTTTTCTATGGAGAACGCATCTGAAATCGATCAAATTCATCAGGCGTTGGAAAGATTATATAAGGTTTTAATCTCTCAAGATAAAGATAAACGAGAACGGTTGGATAGAGTGATTACACGGTGGGTTAAGCGACATCTCAGTATGCTCAGTCAGCAGATAAACCTAGAAAATATTCAAAGCTTAGTGGAGGATAAAAATATGTCAGTGGAAAATATTGAACGCATTAGAATAAACCTAATTACTCAAGGAATAAATCAAGGCATAGAGAAAGGTATAGAGAAAGGTATAGAGAAAGGGAAGCTCTCTGCGAAGCGGGAGATGGTGTTGAATCTGATTCAGGCTAAGTTTGGAGAGGCGGTTGTGCAGCCATATCTCGGATTGATTGAAGAGGCAACGGTATCGGAGTTGGATAAAATGGGGATCAAGTTGTTGCGGGTAAACAGCATAGAGGAGTTGTTTCCATCACGGCATTAAATAAAGGCTGTTATGCGAACCTAGAAGATTTGGTTTCCATACGGCAGGCAGTTCGCACACGACGGCTCAAACCACAACAGAAACTGTGGGCACAGATCAGCGGTAGTCATCACGCCTTGCAAAAAGGGCGGGGCATGGAATTTTCTGAGGTGCGACAGTATCAACCTGGTGATGATGTGCGCACCATTGATTGGCGCGTGACGGCTCGCACCCAAAAACCCCACACCAAGGTCTATACCGAAGAGCAGGAGCGGTCTGTGATACTCTGCCTGCAGCAGAGTCCTGAACTGTTTTTTGGTAGCCATGTTCGCTTTAAGAGTGTGCAAGCCTTACAACTGGCAGCCATTTTTGCTTGGCTCACACTTCAACAAAATGACCGCATTGGCGGCTATCTTTTTAATCATCAGCAGAGCCATTGGATTGCCCCTAACCATCGCCAAAGCACTGTGATGCAACTTTTGCAACAGGGTCTCAACTTGCAACAACAAGTGAATCGCCCTCAAGCATACAATAAAGCCCTTTGGTTGAGCCAACTTAAACAACTGCAAAAGCATCTTAAACCTGGTGGTCAACTGATTCTCATTGGCGATCTGTTGGGCATGGATGCTGCTGCATTTCGACAAGTGCAGCAGCTGAAACGACAACATGACCTAATCGCTTGTCACATTTATGATCGACTGGAGCGACAGTTACCCCATCTTGGTCAGGTGAAACTGACCGATGGTGAACAGGAACTACAACTGGACAGTGAAGAGGATAAATGGCGGCAAACCTATCAAGCCCAGTATGAAAGTCACCTCAGTGAGATTAAAAATCAGTTTTTGACACAAAAAGTGCCCTTTATTGAGCTGAGTGCAGATTCTGATCCGGTAGCCACGCTGATACAGAAGGGCGTATTATTGTGAGGTTAAAATCACTGGAGATGACAAAAATGACATTAAAGGGTATCGGTATGAATCTGCACCTGCTTCGCGGAAAGCGGTAGAAACCGTTGGCGAAATAGGTGGAGAAGCAAGCCAACTGTCTGAGCGAAGCGAGTTTTGGCTTGCCCACCTATGAGCCTTACGGATTCACCGCTTGGAGCGCTAAAGGTGCAGATTCGCACCGATACCCTTTGCACAGCTCAAAATATTTGTGAAAAGGACTTAAATGACCCCAGAACAACAAGCTTTATTGGCACAACTG
>CAYOOU010000166.1:0-2283 GCA_964405635.1 uncultured Piscirickettsiaceae bacterium | reverse complement strand
GCACGCAGGGCAAGGGCGCAGCCCGCAGTCAAAGGCTGTTGGCAATTTGATCCTCCCATCATTCAACCCATAACCAAACCCCTGCACCTTGTTGGTGACGGGGTTTTTTATTGGCTTCTAAAAGGCTTATACCTCACTTTATAATTTGTGGGTGCGCTGAATATCAACGATAATGTACGAATGAAGAAGTTAATAGAACCTACTGTTTCAGAGTTTATTTGTTGGTGGCATAATGAGTTAAGGTATGAGAATGTTGTCATTGGTCAGATAGATAAAAATCTTTCTTCTCTCATCGGAGCAATGATGACGACCGTATTTTTGTCTAGATATACTGTTGAAAAGCGAAAAATCCGTCACCCCGACATACCTATTGAAATGTATATGCAAGTTGTCAATTTTTTGGGTAATGCAGAAATAGTTTTAAAAAGAGGGAGAGTAAAGCTTGTTTTTTTCTTTTATCATAACAACTTGTATGAAGGCGTTATCAAATCAACAGAAGATGGCAGTGAACTATACTTAGTATCGATTTATCGAACGGATCCTTCAAAAATAAACAGTGAAAAAAACAGGAAAGGCACGGAAATAGTTTTGTGCAAAGGTCTGAAATAAAAGGGAGGCTTGCTTAAGGCCTCCATGATAGTCGTGGCGGACTCCGCTTCCCACCAATTTACCCGCTTAAACAGCCAGCGGTTTAGAACTTTTTGGGCTAAGCAGACCCTCAGCAGTTGCTCGGAGATTTTGCCGACTACGCTTTAAATTCATTATTGCAAACCCACCCCTAAAAGTCAATCAGGCGTCGATTGCAAATCCTTTATAATAAGCGGACACTTTTTTACCATGAGGCGATTATGAGCAATTCTTCTAATTCTGTTAATCAGGCAAAGCTTTCCAGCGCGCGTTTTTCTGAATCCACCGACGCTTTTGTTGAGGCTTTTACAGCTTCCATTCAATTTGATCAGCGCATGTACCGCCAGGACATTCAAGGCTCCATTGCGCATGCCAAAATGCTCAATAAGGTGGGCATTCTCACCGATGAGGAGCTACAGGCCATTATTGACGGCCTCAACCAGATTCAGCAAGAAATTGAGCGGGGGGAATTTGAGTGGTCGATTGCGCAAGAAGATATCCATATGAATATCGAGGCGCGGCTGACCGATTTAATTGGCATTACCGGCAAAAAGCTGCACACAGGACGCTCCCGTAATGACCAGGTGGCAACCGATATTCGCCTCTATCTGCGCGATGAGATGGATGAAAATATTTTGCCTGAACTGAAACGCCTGATGACAGGCATTGTCAGTTTGGCAGAAAAAGAAACCGACACCATTATGCCTGGCTTTACCCATCTGCAAACTGCCCAGCCGGTGACCTTTGGGCACCATATGATGGCGTGGTTTGAAATGATCAAACGGGACTTTGAACGGCTGCAGGATTGCCGAAAACGCACCAATACCCTGCCGCTGGGCTCTGCCGCCTTGGCAGGCACCACCTACCCTATTGACCGTGCTTATACCGCTGAGCTGTTAGGCTTTGAGCGACTTTCTGAAAACTCATTGGATGGCGTTTCTGACCGAGACTTTGCCATTGAGTTTGAGGCCTTTGCCAGTGTGTTGATGATGCACCTCTCTCGCTTCTCGGAAGAATTGGTGTTGTGGTCATCGGCGCAATTCCAGTTTATTGACCTACCCGACCGCTTCTGCACCGGCTCCTCCATTATGCCGCAAAAGAAAAACCCCGATGTGCCCGAACTGGTTCGTGGCAAAACTGGGCGAGTGTATGGTCACCTAATGAGCTTGTTGACACTAATGAAATCTCAACCTCTGGCGTATAACAAGGACAACCAAGAGGATAAAGAACCACTCTTTGACACCATCGATACGGTTAAGGGGAGTTTGCGTGCCTTTGCGGATATGATGCCTGCCATTATCGTCAAACGAGAAAATACCTATGAAGCCGCTAAACGAGGCTTTTCAACGGCAACCGATTTGGCGGACTATCTCGTCAATAAAGGGCTTCCCTTCCGAGATGCACACGAAGTGGTCGGCTTGGCAGTCGCCTATGGCATTGAACACGGGTTGGATTTATCAGAAATGCCTTTAGAAACCCTTAAAGGCTTTAGTGACTTGATTGAGGAGGATGTCTATCAAGTCCTCACGCTAGAGGGGTCTGTCTCTGCTCGTAACCATATTGGCGGCACCGCGCCCGAGCAAGTGAAACAGGCGGTAAAAAAAGCAAAAAAATTATTAAACAGCTTATAGGAGCTTATCACGGATAAATCAATTA
>CAYOOU010000165.1:0-2287 GCA_964405635.1 uncultured Piscirickettsiaceae bacterium | reverse complement strand
GCGTTTTGATAAAGCTCGTTCACCTTATTCCAGTTGACCACATCCCACCAAGCTTGCATGTAGTCTGGACGACGGTTTTGGTAGCGAAGGTAGTAGGCGTGTTCCCATACATCCAGCCCTAGAATTGGGGTACCTTTAACTTCGGCAATGTCCATCAGTGGGTTGTCTTGGTTAGGGGTAGAGCAGACCTCTAGTTTGCCATCGTTGTTCACAATCAACCAAGCCCAACCTGAACCGAAACGGGTGGCACCGGCAGCGTTAAACTGGGTTTTAAACTCTTCAAAAGAGCCAAAGGTATTGTTAATGTCATCAGCTAGAGTGCCTTCTGGACGACCCATGCTATCAGGTGTCATAATCTCCCAAAAGAAAGTATGGTTCCAGTGACCGCCACCATTGTTGCGAATGGCAGGTGAAAGTTGTCCCGCATTGGCAATCAACTCTTCTAAGCTTTTGTCTTCTAGCTCGGTGCCAGCAATGGCGTTATTGACATTGGTGATATAGGTTTGGTGGTGTTTGGTGTGGTGAATTTCCATAGTGCGCGCATCAATGGAAACTTCCAAAGCGTCGTAGTCATAGGGTAGTGAAGGTAGTGTAAAAGCCATAATGTATCCCTTTTATTAATTTATTAAAATAGCCTGTTTATTTTAGCCACTTTTCAGCATTTGTAAATAGTTGAGTAAGCTGTATGGTTATTTAAAGAGCTTTTTTCCTTAGAGTTTTAGAGTTCTTTGGTATGAGTGAGGTATGAGCTAAAAATGAGATGAAATTCGTCTAATCAAGGTGGAAAACGCAGGCGATAGTCTGCGATTGTCAAGGTTTCCAATGCAGAGTAAGCGAGTTTTATCCATTTTTAGCCTTGGATTCACCTCGTGCAAAGGACTCTTTTAAAAAATATTATCCAAATGCTCAGGAGGAGGGGGGATGTCGCTGAACTTCTCTTTTTCTGAAGGAGGCATTTGCATAAAGTAGCCTTTGCTCTGAATGCTCTCATATACCTTGGCTGCATCTTCTCGTCCCATTTTACGGTTGGGGGTGAGCTCAAAGTCAATCACATGAATGGGATCGCCAAACATGACCAATAGCTCATCGGATAAGCTTTCCAGTCCCTTCTCGGTAGGTACAAATAGAAACAGCTCTTCGGTTTTTTTGGTTTTGTAAGCAGACACTTGGATCGGTTCGCTCATGGGGTTCTCCTAAAATTGTGATGACGCCTATTGTAGCAAAGTTGATTTAATTAAGCCTTGACTAAAATTAGGAAATCCTTATGCTTAAGAAGTTTGGTTATAAAAAATGAAAAGGACAGAATTGTGATTTTAGGCAAGCAAGTGGTCATTATTGGTGGAACAGGGTTTGTGGGGCGTGCGGTATTGAATGCCCTTTCTAAAGCAGACTATCACTGCAAGGTATTGGTGCGTCGGCCAGAGCGCTACCGGGATTTATTGCTGTTTAAAAATACTACCCTTGGGCAGTGCGATGCCATTACTGATCCAGCGGCTTTGGCACGCCAGCTAAAAGGGGCGGAGGTAGTGGTGAATTTGACCACAGACCTTTCAAGCGGCACTGAAGCAGTGGGTGTGGAAGACTTAAGAGGCGTCAACCGAAGCATTCGTAAGGCCATCCAGGATAGTGAAGTGAAGCGTGTTTTGAGCCTCTCGTACTTGGGAGCTGATGCCAGCCAGACCGAGGATCCTTGGCGGCAGGTGTTAGGGGAGGTGGAAGCAATGATGCAGACCTTGGAAAATGCGCCTGCCACCATTATGCGTGCTGGTTTGTTGGTTGGCGAGCACGATGATGCTACTACCCGTTACCAGCAGCAGTTAAAACTGTTCCCATTTTTGCCCGTTCCTTATGGCAAAACTGTGGTGCAGCCTTTATGGGTTAAAGATTTTGCCAACGCTTTTGCTGACTTGGTGCCTAATTTTTCTGTGGCAGGTAAGGTATTTGAGGCGGCTGGTGAGGAGCGTTTAACTTTGGTGGATCTGGCGAAAACCGTGGCCGAGCTAATGGGTAAAGAGGATGCCATTATTTTCCCCATGTGTTCACTTAACGCCAAAATGATGGCCAAAATGGGGCGCTTTGCACCGGTTCGTTCTAGCTCAGAGAGCCAGTTGATTATGCTCAACAAAGACATGGTGACCGATAAAGACTTCCAAAGCCAATTTGGTTTTGAGCCAGTCTGCCTAGAGCATGCCCTTTCCACCTATATTGTGCCGAATCACCTGCGAGCACGATACAACTTTTTACGGCGAGAAGCGGGGCGAGATCCCCAAGAGCTGGCAATTTTGGA
>CAYOOU010000164.1:0-2298 GCA_964405635.1 uncultured Piscirickettsiaceae bacterium | reverse complement strand
TGTAGCTGGTTGGCCCCCTATCAAGCACCTATCACCCAAGGCACCATTATGCCAGAGTCGGTCTTAAAAGAACTGCAACCTGGGCTCACTCGAGATCAAGTAGAAGCCCTACTCGGTCCAGATATGGGGCAAGACCCTTTTGATCCCAGCCACAGTGAGTACATTTTTTATACCACTGACCCAAATTTTCACAAAAAAGTGGTACGCCACATTATCGTGGACTATGACCAAGAAGGCTATCTAGAGAAGTGGCAAGAAGGTGAAACCACTACCATCAAACGCAATGTTTTTTTGTGGAGGTAAGCCAGATTATCCCCTCTTCTTAGCCGCCTCACGACGACGGCGCGCTTTGGGATCGGCGATCAGCGGGCGGTAAATCTCAACTCTATCGCCAGCTTTTAAAACTGTATCTAATTTTACCGGCTTATAAAATATGCCCACCTTTTCATAGTTTAAGTCTGGCACCTCCTCTAACAGCCCTGACTGTTGAATCGCCTGCTCAACAGTCGTCCCTTCAGGAACCTCTATTGCATAAAGATACTGCTGCTCTGGCAGTGCATAGGCAACTTCTATTGGAATCATTTTTACTTCACTCATAGAGCATCACCATACACTTGTTTAGCCCTTTGACAGAAGGAATCCACCAAAGTAGAAGCAATCTGCTCAAACATAGCACCAATGGCAACACTCAGTAAACCACTTTTCATCTCGAAAGAAATATCCAGCAATACCTTACAAGCGTCCGTATCTAACGCTTTAAACTCCCACTCGCCTAACAAACTTTGAAAAGGGCCTTCCACCAGCTGCATCTCAATCCGCTGGTTAGGCACTAAATGATTGCGGGTCACAAAAGTCTGCCGAACCCCTGCCTTAGCAATGGTGACACTGGCCACCATAAAGCTTTCTCCCTGTTCTAAAATCTCTGCCCCTCCACACCAAGGCAAAAATTCTGGGTAAGATTCTACATCATTCACCAATCCATACACCTGCTCTGCAGAGTATGGCAACAGCGCACTTCGAGAGATTTTTTTCATCTATTTTTCCTAAACACTATATAATTTACATATTATGGCAAAGAAACCTAAAAAACAAAACAAATCCAACCTCATCGCCCAAAATAAACGTGCGCGACATGAGTATTTTATTGAAGAAACCCATGAAGCAGGACTGGCTTTAGAAGGCTGGGAAGTGAAAAGCTTGCGGGCGGGCAAGGTGCAACTTAATGAAAGCTATGTTTTGATTAAAGATAACGAAGCTTGGCTATTCGGTGCTTTAATCACCCCACTTATCACTGCCTCTAGCCACAGCAAGCATGACCCCTTGCGACTAAGAAAACTGCTGATGCACCGTCGTGAGATTGATCGCCTTATTGGCAAAATTGAGCAGCAGGGTTATACCTTGATCCCTCTCGATCTCCACTGGAGCAAAGGGAAGGTCAAAGCCACCATCGGTTTGGCCAAAGGGAAAAAACTCCACGACAAACGCGCTGCTCAAAAAGAGCGAGATTGGCAGAGAGACAAACAACGAATTATGAAGCTGACCCGATAGCTTTAACATTAAATCGAGACCTTTGCACGAGATGAATTCACGGCATCTCACTCGTGCAAAGGTCTCGAATCAAACTTTTTGAAGATATTGTTTGAAAATACTGATTTAATCCCTATAATCATCTCAACCTTGGCATTTTCGATGCTAAAATCCCCAGCCTGCAGGGAAAAATGCAAGCAAAATAGTTTTAAACTTTTTCCAGCGAAAGCGGAACGACACTTTCTCCTCCTAGCAGAAGAGGAAGAAAACATTTCTCTCAAAAAATTTTGAGGCTAAAAGCGTCTATTTTTGTTTCAATTCAAGGCAGACACGAAGGAGCCTACGAGTAGTAGGTGACTGAGTGCCAACGCAGAGTGAAGCAAAAGAGGCACTTTTAGACCAAAATTGGGGCTGTACTGGCTTCGACGGGGTGTACAAAGTTTAAAATGCATGCCGAGCCTGAACGATGCTCGTAAATCTTAGTTCATTTTGTTATAGTTGCAAACGACGATAACTACGCTCTAGCGGCTTAATTCCCGCTAGTGCAGACTAGGCCAGTTGTCCGTGGCCCCTAGTCTGTATCGACTTACACGGAATCGCCATCTCTGCGTGCTTGGGTAGAAGATGGTTAAACCTAACAAGCTCGCCAACCGTGATCCCTGTCAGTCGGGCAGCGGTTTGGTTAAATGAATAGACTGACTAAGCATGTAGATTTTTAAATGGAGGCATTCCGGACGGGGGTTCGACTCCCCCCAGCTCCACCAGTTACCT
>CAYOOU010000163.1:0-2380 GCA_964405635.1 uncultured Piscirickettsiaceae bacterium | reverse complement strand
CCTTCCCCCTATTTGGCGATGCACGGTCATGACCCAGTAGACTGGCACAGTTGGTCACAACAAACTTTAGAACAAGCCAAAAAACAAAACAAACTGATTCTCATTTCCAGCGGCTACTTTGCCTGCCACTGGTGTCATGTCATGCAGCGGGAAAATTATCAAGACCCTGAAGCCGCTCAAACCATCAATCAACACTTTATTGCCGTCAAGGTAGACCGAGAGCTCTCTCCCGACTTAGACGCCTATCTAATTCGCTTTGCCGAACGCGCCACGGGCAGAGCCGGCTGGCCACAGCATGTGATTCTCACACCAGAAGGGTATCCAGTCGTAGCATTTACCTACCTCCCTCACACAGCTTTTCTCAAAACCCTCAAAAAGGTGGCCAACTTTTGGCAACAACACCCCCAGCAAATGATCCAGCTGGCCAAGGCATTTATCCCCCCTGCCAATCCCCTACTCCCTACCCCTCTCACTTTAACCCCCCAAGCTTTTCAGACCGCACTGTTTAAACAACTTGAACTGGCAAAAGATGAAATTAGTGGTGGGTTGGGTAACAGTAAATTCCCTAGTGAGCCACTTCTCAGTGTATTGCTGCAAACACCTAACTTGCCAGAATCCTTAGAGGAGTGGCTACAACTGACCCTTGAGCAGATGCGGATGCAACACCTTCAAGACCAAGTCAATGGCGGTTTTTTTCGCTACACCATTGACCCTAACTGGCAGACTCCACACTTTGAAAAAATGCTCTACAATCAGGCACAATTGATTGAAGTCTATCTATTAGCCTATCAACGCTGGCAGCAACCGGAAGACCTACAAACTGCGCTTTCCACTTATCATTACGCACTCAAACACCTATGGAACCCAACCACGCAACTTTTTCAGAGCAGTGAAAGTGCCATTGATGACCAACACATCGAGGGAGGCAACTACCTCTTTAGCAAAGCGCAACTCAAAGCCAAGCTGCCACTCAATTTATACAAGGTAGTGGCTAAAGCATGGAAACTCAACCAACCTGCACCCTTTGAAGCGGGCTGGCTCCCTTCACCACAAGGTATTCCCAAAGAACTTTGGCCCCAAATTCAGCAAGCCCTGCAAACGCCAGCCTCGCAAATTCCCCATGACAGCAAAAGTATTCTTGGCTGGAATGCGTTAATGTTACAAGCCCTCTACCGCCTCAGTATAACTTTGCCGCCCCATCAAGCCAAATCAGTGCTGGCAGAAACCCTTGGACTGCAAAACCGTTTAATTCAGCTGATGCTGGCCTCTAACCCTCCCCGTGCCCTCAGCAAAACAGGCCAGCCAATGGGACAGGCAACCCTTGAAGAGTATACATTCCTTATCAAAGCGCTTAAAACCGGACAACAGTTGGCCAAGCCTGAGCAAAAGAGAAGCTTTACCCCGTGGATTACCAACCTAGAAAAGGTGGCTCAAGAACGCTATCTCACTCCCTACGGTTGGCGGCTCTCGCTGGAACCTCTGCTTCCAGGTCAAACGGGGCACTGGGAGATACCTGATGATGCACTCCCCAGTGCAACTGCACCTCTACAATGCCACGCTCCAGATCAGGTAGCTCAGGTGCAAAATGAGATTCTGCAAATGCCAGTGCAATACCCGTCCGTACTACCATTGCTGCATTGCATCGCTCTGCAACCCACAACAGAAACTTCTGCTAACCTCCCCCCTAACGCGCCACAATAGCCGTCAAAACAATGCCCATACTCATTATTGGACTGATTCTTCTTTTTATCCTCACCCAGCTGCCCAACTGGTGGACACGCTCTATCCTGAAAAAGCATGCCCAACCAGACGATACCATTCCAGGCACCGGTGGAGAGTTTGCTCAACACCTTATCAAAAAGTTTGACCTGCCCGTTACCCTAGAAGAGACTCAAGAGGGCGACCATTACGACCCCACTCAAAAAGTAGTGCGCATCTCAAGCGGCAACTTTCACACCAACTCGGTTACCGCCATCGCCACGGTTGCCCATGAGATTGGGCACGCACTGCAAGATAAAGAGGGTTATGAGCCCCTCTACCAGCGCACCGAGCTTATTCAACGTAGCCAGTGGCTGCAAAAGTTCAGTGCCATTGCCCTCACGGCAACCCCAATTCTTATTCCGCTGATGCACACCCCCATCGTTGGTATAATTTCGTTTGGTGCAGGCTTTATTGCGATGGGAGTACCGGTCATTATTCACCTCTCCACTCTACCCGTAGAGTTTAATGCCAGCTTTAACCGAGCCCTACCAATACTGGAACAGGGCAACTACCTCAATGCCAAACAACTGAAAATCGCCCGCCGCATTCTACTCGCCTGCGCCCTCACCTATGTGGCCGCAAGCCTCTCTAGCCTGCTAAATTTATGGAAATGGTTTAA
>CAYOOU010000162.1:0-2405 GCA_964405635.1 uncultured Piscirickettsiaceae bacterium | reverse complement strand
GGATGATCTCACCTGCAGAATTTATTCCTTTAGCTGAAAAGTTTGACCTGATTAATGAACTAGGCAACTTTGTTTTGGAACAGAGCTTAAATATTTTTTATCAGTGGCTACAAATAAATAATACTTTACCTCGCATTGCGATTAATGTAAGTGCCAAGCAAATTGCCAGTGACGCCTTAGTGCCCGCATTAGAAACTGCTCTAAAACATTATCCCATTCATCCTAAGCAGTTGGATTTTGAAATAACCGAAAGCGTACTAATGGAAAATAAAGACAACCAATATCAATGTCTATCCTACCTAGAGCGGGCCGGATGTGAAATTTCGATTGATGATTTTGGTACAGGTTATTCATCTCTGGCTTATATTCAAAACCTAAATGCCAACCGGATTAAAATTGACCGTAGCTTTGTGATGCGACTGGAGCGAGAAAACTCCTCATACAATATTATTAAAGCAATTATTGAAATGGCACATAGCTTGGGCTTGAAAGTGCTGGCAGAAGGTATTGAAACCCTAGAACAGTTGCAATTGCTGCAAGAACTCGGCTGTGATGAAGGCCAAGGCTTTTTCTTTAGTCAACCTTTGTCTGAAGAGGACTTTTACCACAATTATATTGAGTCCTGTGCACAAGATAAATACACCGCTAAAAATGGCTAAAATCACCAGTCCTGCACACTGAAACCGCTTCTGATAACATTGCTTAAACCTCAATTAAGGAAGTGCTGATTAAAATCCCTGGTTGCGCCATCAGTGCCTGTACACTCTGCCAGGCTTGAGTTTTAATGGCAGTGTTTTCTTGATCTGCCTTTGCTAATCCAGCCTGCCCCCAAAGTTGGTCAAAGGTTAAGGGCACTTCTGATTGCCATAAAGTCCATAGCAACTGAAACAGAGCGGAGGTCAACTTTATAAACTCCACCCCATCTTCTGAGTTACGGTAAATCAGAAAAAAGGTGGCTTGAGGTTGCACCTGCTGAGCATTTTCAACAGAAATTTCATCTACCGGCCACTGATAACTTAAAGGCCAAGCCGTAGGACAGAGCTGCAGTGGTGTTTGTTCTGTGCTGGCCTCGGTTACATGGGCACGGTCGACCTTAAAGCACGCATCGCTCTCCTCTTCAGCCACCATTAAGGCTAGCTCTACCCACTCATAATGTGCCAACTCAAAAGCCCAAGGCGGCAAGGTTTTTTCACAACCATCTGCTGGATACTGGCTTAAAAACTGACTTAAAAACTGCAAAAACTCTTGTCCCAGTTCATGAAACAGTGGGGTTTGTGCTCGATGCTGCTTCAGAAAGTCACGAGCCAACTTTTCTATCTGTTGCTCACCTAAAATCTCCGACAGCACTGGAAACACACTGCTCATAAAGTCGCAAACATTATTCAAAAATAGGGATTGATAAATCGCTAATCGCCGTGGTTCGACTGGCAAGCCTCCAATTTCTTCCCCCTGATAAGGGGACTTTTCAGGACATCGAATCATTTCAGTCATTTGCAACTGCAACTGTTGAAACTTAGGAAGTGATTGAACTTTTTGCTTATCCACGGTTCACCTCCAAATAGGATGCTTGTGCTTGGCGAATCTGTGCCACCTCTGCCATCAGCTCTGTCAAAGGTGGAATATTAAAGTCCCGCTCTAACAGCGTTGGCCGCAAACCGTGGGTTTGATAGGTAAAATCCAACAGCTGCCACACCGCTTCTTTCACAGACTCACCATGGGTATCAATTTTGAGGTCATCCGCTTCATCAAAGTGTCCCGCCATATGCAGATACATAATGCGATCCGTTGGCATCTGCGCAATAAATTCTTCCGGCGTATATTGACCGTGGTTAATGGCATTGACATAGGTGTTGTTTACATCCAGTAGATAGCCACAGTCTGCCTCTTCCAGTACCGCTTTAATAAAGGCAATTTCACTCATCTCATCGGTGGGCATGGCATAGAAAGAGATATTTTCAATGCCTATGGGTTGCTCCAAAAAGTCCTGCACTTGATAAATTCGGTCCGCCACATAAAGTACCGCCTCTTCAGTAAAAGGAATGGGCATCAGATCATAGAGGTGTCCGCTATCTCCACAGTAGCTGAGGTGCTCTGTATAACATTGGATATTGTGCTGCTTAAAAAAGGATTTAAGCTGAGCCAAATAGTCAAAGTCTAAGGGTCGAATACCGCCCAAATCTAAAGAGAGCCCATGGCAAACAAAGGGGTAGCGTTCGGTGAGCTGCCGTAGCTTTTTGCTATTGCCCCCTCCCATCTTCACCCAGTTTTCTGGTGCAATCTCCATAAAATCGATTGGCAAATCGGAGTCTGCCAACACCTGATCCATAAAGGTGCGACGCAACCCCAATCCAACGCCTCTTATTTGGCAATGCGCTTTCATTTAATAGGCTCCAGAAAAACAAAAA
>CAYOOU010000161.1:0-2454 GCA_964405635.1 uncultured Piscirickettsiaceae bacterium | reverse complement strand
TCCAGGTTGCCAAAAATGCCACTTAAACCTTCGGCTCTGGGTTTGGCAAATAGCTCTGTCGCCTCGCCACGCTGAATTAAATCTTGTTTAAGTGTCTCCAAAGCTTGCATTGCCTGCTCTGGTGTAGGTAACTCGCCCCCAGTTTGCCCCTTGGGATCATCCAGCAAGCCTTCATCATAGCGTTGCAACCATAAAAAAGTTTGGGTATAGCGGCTAATAATCTCTGCTAAACCACGCCCAGCATCCAATGTTAAATCAGGAGACTTAGCAGTTTTTTCAATCAGTTTTAGGGCTTGTTGTAAAGTAGTAGCGTTTTGTTCAAAGCGTTGTTGATGCAGGGTATAGCCTTGTAGCAAAAGCTCTTTCAATCGCTGGGTTGCCCAGATGCGGAATTGCGTGCCTTTTTTTGAATTAACGCGATAACCCACAGAGATAATGGCATCGAGATTGTAATGTTTAATGTTCCGGCGAACCTGTCGCTTACCTTCCTGACGAACTACCGAGAAATCCTCGGTTGTTGCCTTTTCATCCAACTCCTCTTCCTTGAAAATATTTTTCAGGTGTTCATTGATGGTTCTCACATCCTTGTCGAACAAAACTGCCATTTGTTTTTGTGACAACCAGAATGTCTCTTGCTCTAGTCTAATCTCAACTTGAGCTAGACCATCATCACTTTGATAGATTTCGATTGGGTTTTGCATACTCAGCTTTCCCCCTTGTCGTAGTGTACCCGAACTTCACCGCTCATAAGTTTGGGTAAAAGAGTGTCGCGGAGGGATTCTAGGGTGCGGATTTGTTTTGAATTTGATATTTGTTTATCAATCAATGGTTGTATTTCGTTTGTCATTTCTTTCAATTCATCAGGCGATGGGACTAATACCATCGCATCATCTAAATCCCCTCGTTTAATATGCCCCATTGTTGTTGCATGGCTGGATGAAATACTGACAAACTCTGTCAAATGATGTTTACTCCATAGATAGTAAAACCATTTTGGAAACTCATCAGATGTCACTTTGAATAAGTGTTGGTTCAAAATCGTTCTCTTGCAAAACATAGTCATCTGGGTAATTACCATTAAAATACTTGAATTTATCTGACTTAAAACCTCCACCAATATGAAAATTGCCTGGTGTTACAAGAATTAATGATGTCTTATTGAGGGTGATTTCTTTACCTTTAAAGGCAAAGCCATGTTTCACTTTAAAAAAATCCCCAAGCCTAACCTTCCGCCACTCACTCATCCCCAACCTCCAGTCTCAATGTTGCTTCTTCAATCAGCTTGTGCAGTTGTAGCCAATATTCCAATTGTGCCGACAGTGTCGCAACAATCATATTATCCGTCATCGTTCACACCTTCTATCTCCGCTTCAATTTCCTCAATAGTGGGCAGGCTTGATTGCAGTGATTCGGGCAGGTATTGGGTGAGTTGATATTCACTCACCCCCATTGCCTGTTGCATATCTTTCAGTGCATATTCCACAATGGTTTTATTTTTTGATTTGCAAATCAATAGGCCAATGGTGGGGTTGTCCTGCTCGCTTGCCAGTCTGTCGTCTACCGCAGAGATGTAAAAATTGAGTTGTCCGACATGCTCGGGCTTAAACTCGGTGGTTTTGAGCTCAATCACCACATAGCATCGCAGCTTTATGTGGTAAAACAGCAGGTCGATATAAAAATCCTTGTCACCAATCGTCAACTTGTATTGCTTGCCCACAAAGGCGAAGCCTGCCCCCAGTTCCAGTAAGAATTGGCTGATATTTTCAGTTAAAGCGGCTTCTAGCTCTTTTTCGTTGTGCTTTTCGGTGAGGTTTAAAAAATCGAAACAGTAGGGATCTTTGAGGGTTTGTCTGGCAAGATCAGATTGTGGGGTGGGTAGGTGATTTTCAAAATTGCTCTGTGCTTTGCCTTGGCGTTGATATAAACCCAACTCAATTTGATGGGTCAAAACAGCTCTTGACCAGTTGTTTTCAATGGTTTTTTGCACATAAAACAAGGCTTCCTCGGTTGAGTTTGCTTTGCTGATAATGAGTAGGTTTTGCCCCCAAGGAATTTGGAAAATGGGGGCTTGGTCTAATTGCGACACAGCTTGTGTCGCAATTTCTTTTGTTGTAGACCAAAACAGAAACCATTTTCTCATACGCTCCAGATTTCTGACTGAAAAGCCTTTTATATCCGGAAATTCAGCCTGTAGATCCTTGCTGATTTGCTTGATCAAACCATCGCCCCACTGGGCTTTGGCTTGTTTTTCGACGATTTCCGAACCCAGATGCCAATAAAGTTTTAAGAGTTCCTGATTGACGGCAACCGCTGCTTTGATCTGAGCCGATTGGATTTGTGATTTCAATGCAGCAATAAACTGCTTGTACTCACGGTTTTGTACCAGCTTATGCATTTTTAAGCTCCTGCTTTAAGGAAGTGCTGATTAAATAGCTGGGATTCTGGGCAAGCCAA
>CAYOOU010000160.1:0-2492 GCA_964405635.1 uncultured Piscirickettsiaceae bacterium | reverse complement strand
ATTACTCCATGATTCTTGCTTGATACCACTAAGCAAATTTAGTGTAATCTTACACAAGGCTTAAAGAAGTTCTTTCAGAAAGAAATTCTTTCAATGAAAGTCTATCTACTTTTTAAACGTGCTAGGAGAGTACAAATGAAAAAACTATTAATTGCAATGTCTGCAACCGCTTTGATTTCTTTCGGTGCCGCTGCTAACGCTGGTGATGCAAGTGCTGGTCAAGCTGCTTTCGCAACTTGTGTAGGTTGTCACGGTGCAAATGCTGAAGGCGGTGTTGGTCCTAAGCTAGCAGGTCAGTCTGCAGATGCAATCAAAGAGAAGCTTCACAAGTACAAGGCAGGTGAGCAAATGGGTCCTATGACTTCTATGATGGCTCCGATGGCTGCAGGTCTTTCTGATGCAGACATCGAAAATATCGCAGCTTATGTTTCAACACTTCACTAATCGATTTTTAATCGTTTAAAGTATCATTAGTAAAGCCGCCTTCGGGCGGTTTTTTATTGACCTCACAAAGGTTTTGAGGTGTAATATCGCAATCAATCCCTTACAAAGGAAGTTAAAAATGAAAAAACTGATGGTCTTAATCTTTACCAGTAGCTTAATTTCAGTACCCGCTACGGCCTCAGAAAAACCAGCCAAGCTTCAGCTGTGTGCTGGCTGTCATGGTGCAGATGGCAACAGTGTTGTCCCCACTTACCCTAAATTGGCTGGTCAGCATGCCAAATACTTAGAGAAGCAGTTAAAAGACTTTCGTGATGGCTTCCGTAAAGACGCTGTCATGCAGAACTTTGCTAAAAACCTAAGCGATCAGGATGTTGCCGAATTGGCTAAATACTACAGCCAACAAAAAGCAAAATAGCGAAGACCTTCTGACTAAAACCTGAGTCTGTAACTTCACCGAAACATAGACTCAGGTCAAACAAACAGCCTACAGAAAACTAAAAGCCACGCATTTTTGAGTGGCTTTTCTTTTGCCCCTCCCTATAAAGGCTTCCGCCCTGCAAATGCCTGAGACAAAGTGCCACTATCAATATACTCCAGCTCGCCCCCCATCGGAATACCTTGAGCCAATCGAGTCACAGAAATCTGCAGTCGCTTAGCCATTTGATGAATATAGTGCGCCGTCACCTCGCCCTCCACTGTTGGGTTGGTGGCCAAAATCAACTCTCGCACAGCTTCTGCCTCTAACGACTGCTGCAGACGTAGCTCCAGCTTATCCAACCCCAAGGCTTCAGGTCCAATGCCATCAATAGGAGACAAATGCCCCATCAATACAAAATACTGCCCTTGGTAACTGCCTGACTGCTCAATCGCCAAAATATCCGCTGGACTTTCGACAATGCAAAGCTGACCATTCTGTCGCTTAGGATTCTCACAAATCGCACACACCTCAGTCTCGGAAAAGGTGCGGCACTGCTCACAGTGCCCCACCTGGTTCATCGCAGCTTCCAAAGCCTGCGCCAACTGCAAACCGCCAGACCGATTCCGCTCCAGCAGAGCATAACTCATCCGCTGTGCAGATTTGGGTCCGATCCCGGGCAGTTGGGTAAAAGCCTCGATCAGCTGCTGAATTAAGGGGCTCTGTTCCATTTAGCTACGCTTAGTCGTCTCTTAAAACGGGAACTTCATGCCGCCAGGCAAGTCCAATCCTTGGCCAAGGCCACCCATTTTTTCTGCGGTCACCTCTTCGACCTTTCGCACCGCACTATTTACGGCTGCTGCAAAAAGGTCTTCCAGCATCTCTTTATCATCCATAATGCTGTCATCAATCTCCACCTTCACCAACTCATGCTTACCGGTCATGGTTACCTTAACCAAGCCACCACCTGCTTCACCACTCACTTCCATCTTAGCAATCTCTTCTTGAGCTGCCTGCAAATTTTTCTGCATCTCTTGGGCTTGCTTCATTAAATTGCCCAGTCCACCTTTTCCACCGAACATAAATGCTCTCCTTTCTCTTCTTAGTTGAGACCTTTACACGAGATGAGTCCACGGCTAAAAATGGCTAAAATTTCCCTACTCTTCGTTGAAAAACTTGGCAATAGCTGGCTATTACCTGCATTTTTCGCCTCGATTAGAAAAATTTTATCTCATTTTTAGCTCGCGTCTCACTCGTGCAAAGATCTCTAGTTTAAAACGGGTTATTTGGGCTGAATCGAGCTTTCGATCACCTTGGCCCCAAACAGCTGTTGAAACTGCTGCACAAAGGGATCTTGTAAAAAGGCTTGCTTCGCTTCAGCCAATCTATTCTGTTGTTGATGCTGCTGCCACTGTGCTGGCGTCATCACCTCTGAAGCCGTAGCCTCATTCAGGCCTTCACAAAATGCGACTTGAAAATCCATCCCATAAGCTTGCTTTAAGTAGGCTTGCATCCCCTCTATAAGCCGGGTTTCTGCCAAAGGTGTTTTAGCGGCTTGCTGCTGTGGGTGCACTGCTAACACTAACTGTTGTTGCTCAATATCAAGCTTTAATAAAAAACTCTGCCGTGCCAA
>CAYOOU010000159.1:0-2539 GCA_964405635.1 uncultured Piscirickettsiaceae bacterium | reverse complement strand
ATAGCGACTAAAGTTGTCGCAAAGAGACTGTTTTGCTGTTTCAACTTTATGACACAACCTCTATACTGTTCACAGTTTCATACAACCCAGGAGCCATTATGCCATCCAATTTTATCGCCCTTAATTTTGAGCAAAAGCCTTATTATGTGATGCGTTATACCTTAAAAGGCGTCATGACAATTATTGAATGGGTGATGGTGTCCCCTGCTCGTCGCATGCAGATTCGAGAATCTTATGGGCGATGGTTTAACGAACCTATGCGGTTGAAAGAAGAAGTGTTGGAGCTTTTTCAAGGTGCCATTTTAAATTTAGATCCCACCCAAGCTTTATTGGATTGGTTTCGGGAAGCGCTTGATAAGCATGAACCCAAAGAAGCCTTAGAGAACCTTTATCAGGTTTTGGAGAAAAACTATCAAGCTTTTAAAGCCCTACCGCCTGAATCTTATCATCAAAGTGTTCTGGAAAAGAATCTTTCTCTGCTTCAAACTGCCCTACAGTTGAGCGATTTAGAGAAGGACATTCTCGCTGTTAGCATCTTAACCTCTCATGATAAAGAGGTGATTAATGTTCTCGAGGAGATCAATGACAAAATGATGCCCAGTGTGACCCACTTTCTTCATTTTATGGGGAGGATAGTTGATGAGGACAATTTGCATGAAGTCTCCCAAGCCCTCTATGGACAATCCATTTTAATTAAAACCGGATTGATTGAAGTGGCCCAAAATGGGTTTGGCAGTAATTATTTTGACGACCTCATTCAGGTAATGGAACCCCTAAACCTTTTTAATAGTCGGGAATTTAAAGATGAGCGAGAGTTGCTCTCACTCTGGTTACAACCAATTCAGCCTAGCCACTTAAGTTTGGAGCAGTTTCCCCACTTACAACCTAAAATTTCTCAAATTCAATCCTACCTACTGCAAGCCTGCAAACAGAAAAAGCCTGGGGTGAATATTTTCTTCTATGGTCAACCAGGAACAGGAAAAACAGAGCTCTCTCGGGCTTTATGCGCAAAAGATTTTGAGGTATATGGTATTCAACATGAAGTGCCAGAGGTGGAGGGGATTGGTCCTAAAAAACGCTCTAAGCCTAGCCGCTTTAAAAGCTATCAACTTGCCCAGTACCTACTTTCTCAAAAAGACAATTGTGTATTGGTCTTTGATGAAGCAGAGGATGTCTTTGGCCGAGGCTTTAGACAGAGCAAGAACGCTTTAAATAACGCCACTTCCGACCAGAATAATAAAAGCTGGGTAAACCAGCAATTAGAAGAAAACACGGTGCCCACCATCTGGATCAGTAACCACATTCACCAAATTGATCCAGCCTACCTACGCCGCTACGACTTTTTGGTAGAAGTCCCCATTCCACCCCGAGCCGTGCGACTGCAGATTGTTCAGCACCATTGGAAACAGTTTCAGCTACCGCTTGAGATATTAGAGCAAGTAGCCTCCAAGCCAGATATCCCACCTGCCATTCTTGCTAAAGCTGCCAAAGTCGTTGCAGACTTGGCGCTTCCCGAT
Source organism: uncultured Piscirickettsiaceae bacterium (assembly GCA_964405635.1). Classification (GTDB taxonomy): domain Bacteria; phylum Pseudomonadota; class Gammaproteobacteria; order Thiomicrospirales; family Thiomicrospiraceae; genus JALUXI01. The sequence continues at coordinate 1,022 of CAYOOU010000159.1, read as the reverse complement.
ACGGATACCTTAATCCAAACCTTAATTGACCAGCTCAATGATTGGCGAATCACCGCTGGTCTTGCCCCCATTCATCTAAAAAACAAGCAAACGCTTAGCTATGACAGCACTTTGCTCAATATCCAGCCCAGTGCCCAGTTTTTTGAGCGGATTTTAACAAACTGCACTCAAGCTAAGCTCTGCTTTTTTGGTTTACCGGGGACAGGTAAAACTGCCTTTGCACAACATCTTGCCGAACAGCTTGATAAGCCGCTTATGGTTCGACGAGCTTCTGATATTGTTTCCGCCTATGTGGGTGAGACCGAACAAAATATTGCCAAAATGTTTCGTGAAGCAGACCGAGAACAAGCAGTGCTCTTCTTAGATGAGGGAGACAGCTTTTTAAGAGACCGACAAAAAGCCCACCAAAGCTGGGAGGTGACCCAGACTAATGAGCTACTTACACAAATGGAAGGGTTCAAAGGGATTTTTATCCTTGCCACCAATCTCATTGACCAACTAGATATGGCGGCCTTGAGACGGTTTAATTTTAAAGTAGAGTTCCACCCTTTAAAACTTGAGCAGGCTTGGTGCCTCTTCCAAAAAATGATACCTAATGCCGATGAAGCATATTATGAAAGACTACAAACACTCCAATCCAGAACCGCTCTCAATCACGGTCATTTTGCCAATGTCAGCGAGCAACTCACCCTAGCACAAATTCAATATGATGGGGAAATGGTACTGCAACTGCTTAGAGAAGAGGCAAAGTGGTTACACTAGCTTAGAACAAAACCTCATAACACCTTTTATAATCAGCAACTTAAAGAAAGTCTAGGAATCTCAAAATGAGTCAAGCACCTGCAACAAGACCCGAAATTTACAAACTGGTAAAAAAATACCAAGAAACAAAGAACAAAAAATACCTCCAAGATTTAAAATGCCATCACCAAGAAATTATTGAAAAATGTCAAGCCACCTTTGGCATCTCAGATGAGCAGGTGGAGCACTGTATAGAGGTGATTGCAAGCCGTTTTCCAATC
>CAYOOU010000158.1:0-2612 GCA_964405635.1 uncultured Piscirickettsiaceae bacterium | reverse complement strand
AACATAATGAGATTCAAATGGTTAGAGCAAGAAATGTAAATAAAACTAAAAAGCAAGTCGAGCAGTCTGATTGGGAGCAAGAGGAATTTAATAGCCGCTCCGATATTAAACGCGCGGCACAAGCGGTGACTGATCTAGGCCAGCAATTGGCAGACCTGCCAGAGCAAACCTTAAAGCGAATGCCTTTGCCACAAGATTTATTAGAGGCATTGCTGCTGACTAAGCGGATTAAAGGTGGTGCGCTTAAGCGACAGAAACAGTTTATAGGCCGTTATCTACGAGAAAATGAGCCGTTGATAGTGGAGATTAAACAGTTTTTTGAAGCGGAAGAGTTGCAAGCCAAACGACGAAATTTGCAGATGCAGCAGATGGAGAAGTGGCGGGATCGCTTGATTGCTGAAGGTGATACGGCACTGAATGATCTGATTACTGCCTATCCACAAGTTCAAGCAGATCGCACCGAGTTACGGCAGTGGATTCGTAATGCTCAAAATGAGGTTAAGGCAGAGAAACCGGCCAAAACAGCCAAGATTATTTTTAAATATTTAAAAGAAACTTGCGTTGAATAAGAGACCTTTGCACGAGTGAATCCACGGCTAAAAATGGCTAAAACTTGCCAACCCCCCTGTCCTGCCCTCTCTAAAATAGCCTTAAATGGCTTCAAAAACGCCTTTTTGACGGTTTTTTTGTACCTTTCCAGCCTCAAATATTTGTCCATTCATGGCAATATAGATGCCCGCAGGGCTGGGGTTTTTGGCAAAAAAACCACATGCTGTGCCCAAATTAAATAGCGCATCAGATGCACTAAAAGAGTAGGGACGCATGGCACCCGTCAGTACCACTGTTTTTCCTTTCAACACGGCCGAATGCTGTTGCAAAAAAAGAGCGGTTTCAACCATCGTGTCTGTACCGTGGGTAATGAGAATTTGTTCGGCTGGCGTATTTTCACAGGCCATTAAAATCTTTTCCCGGTCGGCTTGTGTCATCTCTAGGCTATCTTTTTGCATCAACACTTCTAGGTCAAAAGGGCGGGTTAGGTGCGCTTCTGCTAACATTTTTGACAGGTGGGTTTCTGGAAAGTATAGCTCTCCCGTTAACTCATGATAGGCCTTATCTAAGGTGCCGCCTGTGATAAAAATCTGTAGTAGTTTCATTTTGGTTGACGCAGAACACCGGTGACAATGCCCAAAATTTCAATCTGTTCATTGGTAATCATAATTGGCTCCATCTCAGCATTGGCTGGTTGAAGGCGAATGCCTTCTTTTTCAATATAGAGTTTTTTCATGGTAACCTCTTCATTATTGATGCGTACTACCACCGACTCCCCACTTTCAGCACTGCTACGGCGTTCAATAATGACAATGTCTCCATCTTCAATATTCTCATCAATCATGGAGTTGCCTTTTACCCGCAGGGCAAAGGTCTCTTTTTTCACCATACACTCTGGCACCTTAACGGTGTCATAATCCAAGTGCATCTGAATGGGCTCTCCAGCAGAAGTCCAGCCCAATAGAGGAATCTCTACAAAGTTGACATTCATCAACTCCAAAGGATCTGAAGGGTGGAGTTGTGTTTTTTGGCTGCGGGTAGGAATGAGATAGGCGACGTTGGTCATCTTAGAACTCCAGGCTAGGGCAATACTTTTTTAAAAGGTTTGACTTCCACTTTTTTATAAACGCCTGCAGCTAGATAGGGATCTGCTTCTGCCCAGGCTTTGGCTTCTTCTAAAGAGTTAAACTCTGCCACGATTAGACTGCCTGTGAATCCGGCTTCTCCTGGTTCATTGCTGTCAATGGCGGGATTAGGGCCCGCTAAGATCAGTCGTCCTTCTTCGTTTAATTGCTTGAGTCTTGTAATATGCTCGGGTCGAGCTTTGGCACGAAGGGGTAAGCTGTTTTCCACGTCATAGGCAAAAATTGAATAGTACATTACTTCTCCTTATCATCTTTTGAGTTCTGTTCCATCACTTTTCTCAGTGGGTCTTTGGGACTGTTGGCATCCATCTCAATTTCAGCTAAAAGCTCGGTGCTCTCGTCCAAGCTCTCTTTTAAATTACTCTCATTTTGCATATAGCGACTGACATAGAGCCCTTGAATAATAATAAAGACCAAGGTCAGCCCCATCAAGCCAAATAGTTTAAAGTTGACCCAAGTATCGGTATCAAAGTTGTAGGCAACATAAAGGTTGAGTAAACCAGAAAAGATAAAAAAGCCAACCCACATCCAGCTAAGCTTGAGCCAAATTGGGTCAGGCAACTGAATCGCCTGATCCATCATGCGTCGCACAATAGGCTTTTGTCCAATAAAGTGACTGCCTAAAAACACCAGTGCAAAGCCCCAGTTAACTATGGTAGGCTTCCACTTGATAAAAGCTTCATCATGTAGAATCAGTGTTAAGCCCCCCAAAATCACCACCAGTGCCAGGGTGATGATATGCATTTTCTCTACACGGCGATACTTTAAATAGACATAGCCCACTTGCACAGCAGAGGCAACAATAATCACCGCGGTGGCGGTGTAGATGTCATAGGTTTTGTAGGCGATAAAAAAGAGTAAGACGGGAAAGAGGTCAAATAACAGTTTCATAGAATATGGTATGCTTATGTTTTTAAA
>CAYOOU010000157.1:0-2650 GCA_964405635.1 uncultured Piscirickettsiaceae bacterium | reverse complement strand
AAAGGATCTTTTAACTTTAACGATAAGGTCGCCATACTTCCTCCAACTTTAAATTCCCAAATCCTCAGATAGAAATCGGCAAATCGCCCCACCCCTTGCCCGCTATGGACTCACAAAAAATGCCCGCTTAACCGATGGGTGAAGCTAAGATTTTTTGCAAGCCCCTAGCAGACAAAGTGCAGCACGCTTTATCCAATTTCTATCTGAGGACTTGGGAAATTGACTCATGCAAAAGTTTTATTATACGGTCGTAATACCATAGTATTACCAAAACTTAACTCTCGCAAATCTTTTTTGTTAACCGCAGGAATTGCTAAAATACCCAGTCCTGATAACCAATTGAGAGATAAATATGGACTTTCCCCTACCCCCTCATCTCACCAAAGCTCCTGAACAGACTAAAGTAATTGTCGGCCTCTCCGGTGGCGTGGACTCCTCAGTTACCGCCTGGGTACTCAAACAGCAAGGATTTCAGGTGGAAGGGTTATTTATGAAGAACTGGGAGGGGGACGACACCGAGGACTACTGCCCAGCGGCTGAAGACCTAAAAGATGTGCTGGCCATTTGTGAGCAGCTAGAGATTCCCCTGCATGTCGAAAACTTTTCTCAGCAGTACTGGGATCATGTGTTTGAATATTTTTTGCAAGAATACCAAGCTGGCCGCACCCCTAACCCTGATATTCTCTGCAATAAAGAGGTGAAGTTTAAGGCCTTTCTTAACCACGCTCTAGATTTGGGAGCTGACTTTATTGCCACCGGACACTATGCCCGAATTGGGTTAGACGACAACGGGAAGTGTACGATGTTGAAAGGCCTGGACAATAATAAAGATCAAACCTATTTTCTCTACACCCTGCAACAGCACCAACTGTGCAAATCCCTCTTCCCCATTGGCCATTTAGAAAAGCCCAAGGTGCGAGAGATTGCCGAATCCCTTGATTTGGTCGTAGCCAAGAAAAAAGACAGCACCGGCATCTGCTTTATTGGTGAGCGCAAATTTAAAGACTTTTTACAACGCTACCTTCCTGCACAACCTGGTGATATTGTAGACGAGCATGGCAATGTCATTGGCAAACATGATGGACTGATGTACCACACCCTAGGGCAACGCAAAGGGTTAGGCATTGGCGGTGGTCATGGTCGAGGCAATGAGCCTTGGTATGCGGCAGATAAAGATTTAGCCAATAACCGTTTAATTGCGGTACAAGGTTCAGATCACCCACTTCTAAACCATCGCTACCTCACCGCTAGCACCTTAGACTGGGTAAGTGGTGAAATGCCACCGCTCAATACCCCGCTAAAAGCCAAAACGCGCTACCGCCAACCAGAGCAGCCCTGTCAAATTATCGCTGCAGAAAACGACCGCATTACCGTGGCCTTTGATGGTTCACAAACGGCCATCACGCCAGGTCAATCGGTGGTCTTTTATGATGGCGAAAAATGTTTGGGCGGCGGCATTATCCAGCAGCGCTTCCACACAGAAGCTGAAGCTCTTGCACAAACAATGGAGACACTATGACCACCGAGTATACCGATCACGACAAAACCATAGGCCTCTGCGGCATCTATCAAGCGGCCGAGTTGGTCAACTTGCTGGCCACAGAAGGCAAGGTGCCAGCAACCTACTTTGAAACCAGCATTGACTCACTATTTGTAGAAAACCCCGAAAGCACCTTAGCCGTATTTGGTGGCAAGGTAGAAAAACTTCAACTTGGTGTACAAACGCTACTCTCACAAATGCAATCTTCCGAAGCGCTAAAACCTCGCAGCCTTGAGATTACCACCTATGTGCTACACCTAATTATTTTAGAGCGAAAGCTGGCCAAAACCGACGGCGCTTTTAACAAAATCAGCCGCATTATCGACACTGCACGCAACCAACGGCAACACTTTGGCGACTACCACGAAAATGTCATCGCCGCACTCGCTCGTGCTTACAGTGAAAATGTCAGCCCACTTTCTCCACAAATTATGGTCAAAGGAAGACACGGCCACCTCCAAAACCCAAACACGGCTAATAAAATACGCGCTTGTCTTCTAGCAGGGATTCGATCTGCAGTACTGTGGCGACAAGTTGGTGGCACCCGACTAGGCCTTATTTTTGGTCGCAAGAAATATCTGCGTGCAGCTCAAGCCCTCTATCGCCCAGAGCTGGATAAAAAACGGGATTTTTTCAGTCCAGAGGATTAATATATTGTCTCACGTTGTCGAAACAGCGCATTGGAGCATAAAAAATGATTACCGTAGAAACCCAACCTGCCGAAAGCAAACTGATTGAAATGGAAGTCTTTGACTGGCCCATCTGGGAAAAAGAAGTTTCCACCTTCCCTTGGACCTACGATATGCAAGAAACCTGCTATATCCTAGAGGGCGAAGTCACTGTCACTCCAGAAAATGGCGAGCCCATCACCTTTAAAGCCGGAGACCTCGTCACCTTTGAAGCTGGCCTAAGCTGCACCTGGGAAATTCACCAGCCCGTTCGCAAGCACTATCAGTTTTTCTAAAGCCACCTTTTAACCCAAACCCTCAAATAGAAATTGAATAAAGCGTGCTACCCCTTGTTCGCTAGGGGCTTGCAAAAAATCTTAGCTTCACCCTTAGGGAAGCGCTGATTAAATCGCTTGAGCTTCTGCGGGACTTTAAGGGGGCA
>CAYOOU010000156.1:0-2653 GCA_964405635.1 uncultured Piscirickettsiaceae bacterium | reverse complement strand
GATAACTCAAACTTATAAGCATATAAGAAAACTCTAATACTGCGGAATTATATAAGGATTTCCTAATATGTAAACCCTTGGACTACAAACACATAAGAATTTTCTAATATCTTGGTATCCCGACCGTTACAACCCCTTTAAGCCACACCAACTGCCGGTGAAAAAAGTGGCTGGCCTCCGCACGCCAATAGAGATCAGGCGCATTTTGTTGCTGACGCACCCAGTCTAAAACTGCTTGAGCCTCTACCACCTCATCAGCGCCCCCCTGAATCACCATCCAAGGCCTTGTCACCTCAATAGACGAAAAGTCATATAAACTCACTGGCGGCGCCACCGCTAAGACAAAGTCTGGCGCTAATTGCGCCTGTGCCTGCAAACTCACATAGCTACCAAAAGAGAACCCCGCCAAAATCAGCGGCTTGGTCTCCCCCATCTGCCTTTGTGCCCACTGTACCACAGATGCCAAGTCCACCTGCTCCCCCTTGCCCCCATCATATTCACCCGCACTTTTGCCTGCCCCCCGAAAATTAAAACAGACTGTTGCCACCCCCATGCCTTGCAACGCTCGCTCTATCGTCGTCACCACCTTATTGTCCATACTGCCTCCATAAAGCGTATGCGGGTGACAAATCACAGCTAAGGCATTGACCTCTGAATTTTGCAATCCAAAATGGCGTACATCAAGCGTGCCCACTACACCTTCAATCTGTTCCACTTGCGGTTTTGGTCGCATTTATCTATCCTTCCTATTTTCAACAAACTGAGTCGCATTATAAATGAAACTGCTGATTGACGATGCTGTCCCCTATGCTAAAGCCATTTTTTCTCATCTTGGAAAAGTCACCCTGATGCCTGGTCGAGAGATCCAAAACCAACATCTCAAAGACATCGACGCCCTGATTATCCGCTCTCGCACCCAAGTGAATGCCCAGCTACTTAACAATACGCCCGTCAAATTTGTGGGCAGTACCGTCGTCGGACTCGACCATATTGACCAAACCTACTTAAAACAACAAGGCATTCATTTCTACTCCGCCCAAGGCTGCAATGCCAACTCTGTCGCCGAATATGTCATTACCGCCATTTTTGCAATTGCCGAAAAAAAGCAAATTTCCTTGCTAAAATCCCCAGTCCTGCCCTCCAAAACGCCCACTTTAGGCATCATTGGTGTCGGACATGTCGGTCAAAAACTACAACAAAAGGCCGAAACGCTAGGCTGGAAAGTGTTGTTAAATGACCCCCCTCGCCAACAAGCTGAGCCAGAATCTTGCGAGCATTTTGTTAGCCTAGAAGAAGCTTTGCAGGCAGACTTTATCAGCCTCCACACCCCACTCACTTTTGAAAACGAGTTTGCCACCCATCACCTTATTAATGCCCAACACCTACAAAACCTAGCCCCCCACCAAATTCTTATTAATGCAGCCAGAGGTGGAATTATTGATGAAACGGCTTGGATAAAGGCTAATACCCAAGCCAACATTATTGACTGCTGGGAGAATGAGCCACAAATCAATCCCCAACTCTATGCCCATGCCGATATCGCCACCCCACACATTGCAGGGCATAGCCTAGAAGCCAAAGTTGCAGGCAGTGAAATGGTCTATCGTGCACTCTGTCAATTCTGCAAACAGCATCCATTAGATAGCTGGAAGCAACACCTCCCTCCAGCACCAGAGCCCATTAAGATTAATCCAAACATATCTCTACAATCACAACTCCACCAAGCTCTGCTCGCCGCTTACCCCATTTGGCGTGACCATCAAGCCCTTCAGCAAGTAGCATCCACTTGGGAGATTTTTGAGCATTATCGCCGTCAATACCCCATTCGCCGGGAGTGGCATCAACACAGTTACCAAAGTCCACACCCCATCCTTTTGCTAAATCAGCTAGGATTTCAGCATTTGGTAATAAATTAATATTAGTCCCTGCTTATCCTCATAAAAGAAAGTTATAAAGCCGTAAAAAATTTAATTTCCTTTTTCGGACATAACTCGTTAACCTTCCTCCTTGATAACAGAAGGCGATGTCCTTCACCTTAACCATACGATACGGAGAAAGCAGCTATATGAAACTCATCACTTTAGCCAAAGCCGCACTGGTCGCCGGTGCAATTGCCACCCTTTCAGGCTGTGGTACCATTAAAGCCAGCCAAAACTTAGAGGAAGGTGCATGGGACACTTTTAACAAAGTTTGGGATCGCTGGGTTGACAGCGAAGGAGACATCGCCTACGCCACCATGTGGGAACGCCAAGTTGAAGAAGGCGTAACCCTAGAAGATGTTATTGACGCCATCAACTCTGTGGGCACCAACAATAACATCAAAAATGTGGGCGAACTGCCCCTTTCAGACGAACTCAAAGCGCGTGGCATCAAATCTGACACGGTTTATGTTATGTCTTTCTGTAACCCAGAAACTGCTCGTAAAATGCTAAACTTCTCACCTGCAATGGGCGGATTCCTTCCTTGTCGTGTCACCATCGTTGGAAAAACTGACCCTAAAACAGGCAAAGAAAAACTCACCCTATACTCTATGAATATGGACATGATGGTTAAAATGGGCAAAAAGCTTCCACCTGATTTAAAAGAAGCCGCTATGAAAGTGCGTAACACCATTTGGGAAATGCTAGATAAAGGCTCAAAAGGCGACTTCTAA
>CAYOOU010000155.1:0-2676 GCA_964405635.1 uncultured Piscirickettsiaceae bacterium | reverse complement strand
TTAAAAAGCGAATGACGATGGGGTGATCTTTCAGGGCGTAAGGCGTGATGCCTCGGCCTTCCCAAGTCTTAATGTCTTCCACATGGTTGAGCTCAATCCAGCCTGCTTTTAATTGTTGGAGGCGGTTATAGACGGCATCTCGTGCTTTGACAGATTGCTCGGGAACGGGGATATCTGCCGTGGAGAGGCTTAGGCAATCCTGATGTCCCATCTCTATGGTTTGATCCATCACCAAAGTTTGGTCATTGAGGGTGTAGTAACCCGATAAGGGGGTCATCTGTGCATTATCCAAGGAGGGTCTTTGTTGATAGAGTTGCCGGTAGAGATAGGTCTGTAAATCAAACCCCTCTTTTAAGCGTTTTAGGCGACTGCCAGACTTGCTCTTTTTATAGTCCAGAATCATCACCTGTTCATCACTTTCCACCTCATTGACTAAGATAGCATCAACATAGCCCATCATAGGCAGTTGCCATAACGAGCCAGTGAGCTTTTGTTCCACTTCCTTTATTTGCCAGCCTGTCTCTTGTTGCCAGCAGATAAAGGACGCCAAGGCTTTTTTAATCTCCTGCTGAAGTTGAATCCGCTCCAACTTCCATTGTGGCTGCTGTAAAAATGGGGCTGTTTGCTCAAGTGCTTGCTGATAGAGTGTTTTAAACAGTTCCTCATCTAAATGACTCGCTTGCTTCTCTTTATAGAGCTCAAACACCTTATGTGCTATGGTGCCCTGCAACATAATATCTAAGGTCTCAATCTGCCAAGTTTTATCCTCTATTCCTTGTCGATTCAGGAACCAATCCAGTGGAGAGATCATCATTTTCTCCAAGCTAGAGGGGGATTCGGTTCTTGGGTTGCCCTCAGCGTCCTTATGGCAGGCTAAAAGGTTGACATTGAGCTGAATGTCTTGCTTAATCGGTTCAAACTCAGATTCTGACGCTATTGACTCAAAGGCTAACCATGGGTGTTGGCACTGTGGCAGAGGCTGGAACCAATCCATCTCACCGACCGCATCTACTGTTGTAAAACAGAGCGTGATATCCAAAGCGGTCTCACTAAGTGCTAAGGCTTCTCCAGAAAAGTCTTGCTGAGCAGCGGTAAAGATAATCTGTTCTTCTGCTAAGGTCAGCAACTGTTTAAAGCGTTCCCGTTCAGAGGTTTGTCTCTGTATAAAGTCGTTCAGAGGCAGTTGTGTGCATTGTGCCAATTGCTGCCATTGAGCGGGCTTCCAGAGCGTAGATTGTGCATGAGCCGTGTAGCTGTAGAGCCCTTGATTAAACCCAACAATAAACAGGTGTTTTACAGGCATTAAAAGGGTGTGATGCTCTGGTAGCAAGGTGATGGCATTGAGATAAAAAGGCTGGTAGTCGGTCTCTTTTAAGACTTCAGGGTGTAGGGTATTGAGTAGCCGCTGCACCTGCTCTTCAAAAGGCAGACCTTCTAAAAGCGTTAGTTGCTCGGTGAACTGCTGAAACAGTGTTTTGAGTCGTGCTTGATGCAAAACGGTCTCTTCTGAGAACCTTAAATCTGATATGAGATTCTCCAAAGATGCCAGTAGTTGATTGGCTGATATGAGGGGTGTGGTCAGCTTTTGCCAGAGCCCTGCTTTCACTTCATCGGCTTTTTCTTGTCGCATACTGAGTCGATTTTTATGGCGGAACCAGGGCATCAGGGGATTGGCTAACAAACTTTTTAAGGCCATCGGGGCCGAACCCGTGACATTCACTGTCAGCCAGTCTCGTACCAAGGCGGTGGCCCAATCAAAGGATGCGACCTCTTCGGGTAGATGGCTTGTGGGGATGTTTAGCCGCTGGAGAGCTTGAGTCAGCAGTGCAGCGTAGCTGTGACTGGGGTACACCACGGCAATTTCCTCTGGCTTGGCGCCTTGATTCAACCCCTGAGAGATCATGCTGGCAATGGCTTCACACTCTTGCAAAGCATCTCGACACAAAACCCCATACAGTCCCTCAGGTTTTGTGGGCTTCTTCTCAATGGTTTTCAACTTGTCAGAAGATTCTGAAAAAAGTTGTTCAAATAGCTTAAAGGGGGTGCTTTCCGCTGGTTTAGAGGCTGGACTGGGGATTTTGAACTCAGATTCCTGAGCTTTTAGAGTTTTTAATAACTGCTGCTGCCATGGCTCAAAATAGTGATTAGGTGCCAATAGCGTGACTTCTATTGGGTAAAGCGCCTCTTCAAATCCACTCTTTTCTATTCTTTCAAGGCACTGTTTTGCGGTGGCAAGATCTGAGGGAAGCGCATAATTCATCTGCTGATGCAGAGCAACTAAGTCATTATAGTATCGCTCTATTCGAGTCTTTGGATGGGAAATGGGTTGAAGATCTGAACGGAGGTCTTGTGTGACGAGCAAGTGTTTTAAGGTGGCGGCCAATTCTAAGACCACTGTGGGCTCATCCACTTGAATGGACTGCCCCCAAAAGGCATTCGGCATTTTAATCGCCGCTTGCGTGAGAAGCTGCATCCAATCTCCAGCGGGCGCCTCAAGTAAAAAACTGGTTCTTAACTGAGAAAGTAAAACTGAAAAGTTACCCACTTGGGTATTTAAAACTGGACCAGATGTGTTCGTGACTAAAGAAGCTCGAACCTGATGAGCTGAGAGTTGATCCCCCACTAAAATAAACCGCATTTTTCCCCTCCAATTTTGAAGGAAGTGCTGATTAAATC
>CAYOOU010000154.1:0-2696 GCA_964405635.1 uncultured Piscirickettsiaceae bacterium | reverse complement strand
TTCGCTCAAACAGTTGGCTTGCTTTTCCGCCTATTTCGCCAACGGCTTCTACAGCTTTCCGCAAGCAAGTAGAATGTTCACACTGCCAGCCTTTTGTTAATATCCAAAGAGAAACTATGCAACGACAAACCCCCGATATTTTAAAAAAGATTATTTTTCGCAAGCTAGAAGAGATTCAGCAAGGCTGTGAGCAGGTGCCCTTGCGAGAGATGAAACGCCGTGCGATGGCTGCCCCCGAGCCAAGAGGCTTTGCCAATGCGATGATTGCCAAGGCAGAAGCCGGCACTCCAGCAGTGATAGCCGAGATTAAAAAGGCCTCACCCAGCAAAGGTATTTTGCGTGAGCCGTTTGATCCGGTGGAAATTGCCAAAAGCTATGCCGAGCATGGCGCCACTTGCTTATCAGTGCTCACTGACAAAGACTTCTTTCAGGGCAGCAACGACTATTTGCAAGCGGTGCGAGAAGCGGTGGATCTGCCGGTGATTCGCAAGGACTTTATTGTCGATGACTACCAAGTGTATGAAGCCAGAGCCATTGGTGCGGACTGTATTCTCTTGATTGCAGCAGCCATTGGCGATGCACAAATGTATGAGCTGACCCAGACCGCTTTGCAACTGGGAATGGATGTGCTCATTGAAGTGCACAATGAGGAAGAGTTGGAAAGAGCCTTGCGTTTGCCTCTACCGCTGATTGGCATAAACAATCGTAATCTACACACCTTTGAAGTTTCCCTTAAAACCACTCTAAACATGCTGGATAAAATTCCCGATGACCGCTTGGTGGTGACTGAAAGCGGCATTTTGACTGCAGAAGACGTCAAAACCATGCAAGACCATCAAGTGAATGCCTTTTTAGTGGGGGAAGCCTTTATGCGGGCTGAAAACCCAGGCGAAAAACTGGCGGAGTTGTTTGGATTGGGTAGATGATGGATATGGATACTATAAACTTAATTATGCTTTTATTTCCTGGTGTTGTGTCTATTGCTATCATTAACTTCTTAATTAAGAAGGTTTCTGTAAAAGATGACATCATTGGCATGGTGTTTTACTCTGGGCTAAATTATGTCATTATTCAAGCAATGGGGTGTCAGGGAGATTGTTTTATTGTTAGTTTTATCATTGCGGTTGTTTTAGCGGGGTTATCAATATGGTTGGTATCTATCGAAAAAGTTAAAAGTTTTATTATTAAGACAAGAGGGAGTATTTTTCTAACAGCTTGGGACTCGTCTTGGAGGCAGATGAGCCTATCAGATACTAATGTAGCCTGTGAAGTGAAGTTGAAGGACGGAGAAGTTGTAAGAGGACTTTATACAAAAGGGTCTTCAGCTTCATTTTCATACAATAAAGACGGTATTTTTTTAAGTAAGGTTATTGAAAAGGATCAGGGGTTGACTAAAGGCTCTAAAGGAATATTGATTCCTCATAATGAGATTTCCTATATAAAATTTTACAAAGGGGATAGTCGTGATGAAAGATAAAAAAGAACAAGGTTTACAGTTAATTACAGAGGGGTATGAACCTAAAGCTGAATTGCCTGAGGATTATGAATTGCCTAGCTATTTACAAAAGGCTTGGTTTGGTCAAGATGAAAAAGAAACAAAAATGAAAGAGGATGCAGAGAAAAATTTAACCCCAAACAAGTCAGGTTCGATAATTTAAGGATGAGATACCCCCCATCACTATTGTTGTTGCTTTTCTTGCTATTGTTTACCCAAGCTAGCCTGAGTCAGGCAATGATTTCTGAAACGGAAAGCGTTGAAGTTTTAGATGTGCCTTATGTCGCCCAACAAGATGCGAAAATGGCGAAATTGGATATTTATTTTATCCCGAATGGTCAGCCGAAAAAGGTGATGGTTTTTATTCATGGTGGAAGCTGGACTGGTGGTGACAAACGAAATCTTAAAACCAAGGCACCTAAAATGTTGCAATGGTTTTTGAAAAAGGATTTCGTGGTGTTTGCCCCCAATTTTCGTTTAGCCAGCAAGCCTAATGAAGCTAGGCGGGTGACCTATAAAGAGCAGGCAACCGATATTGCTCAGGCTTTGGCGTGGGTGAAAAAGCATCGCTCGGAGTATGGAATTGGGCAAGAAGCCATGCTTTTGGTTGGCTATTCATCTGGGGCGCATTTGGTGGCTTTATTGACGACGGATTCCAGTTATTTGCACTCAGTCGGCTTGTCCTTTCAAGATATTCAGGCGGCAATTTCATTGGATGTGCATGCTTATGATGTGCCTTTGGCGTTGCGTCTCATGCAAGGCAGTGTTATCGAACGAAATATACCTTTGATTTTATCTTTATTTGGAGAGACAAAGGCAGAACAATTGAAAGCTTCGCCTGCTTTTTATGTTTCAAAAAGTCCTCTGCCACCAAGGTTGGTGATTTCGGTAGGTTCATCTGCTAGCGTTGGCAGTAGGGGGTATATTACGGCTCAAACGGCAAAAGCTTTTGTGCAAAGGCTTTTAGGCTTTGAGCAAACGGCTGTTTGGCGTCATTATGATGATGAAAATCATCCGTCACTGGTTTTGGACTTTGGTACAGAAGGCGACTTGCCAACCCAGGCGGTAGAGCATTTTATTGAAACCTTAAAATATGACCAAGAGGTTGATTTTGAAAAACAAAGCTAAAATCCCCAGTCCTGCCTGCCAAAATAGAGCGGTTTTAACAGAAAACCGCTTGGCTCTCCTTCATTTTCAATCC
>CAYOOU010000153.1:0-2726 GCA_964405635.1 uncultured Piscirickettsiaceae bacterium | reverse complement strand
ACCTTAGCCGACCCATCTTTTTTTATTTTTGTTCAGGCGTTCCAACAATCTACATCCTACCCAATCATAAATCCCCTACACTCTGGCAAGTAAAGACCCCAACACCGTATCTTCGTTCAATCGCTCAAAAGAACTACTGCCGAATAAATCGGCTTAAATCAAATTTCACCTCAAAGTTGGCCCGATAAGGATTAATATCTAGGCCGCCTCGACGGACATAGCGGGCGTAGACCAGAAGCTTTTTAGGATTGCAGGTCTGCATAAGGTCGGTAAAAATTCGCTCTACGCACTGCTCGTGAAATTCATTGTGCTCTCGAAAGGAAACAATATAAGCCAACAGGCTATCGTGGCGAATCGGAGCGCCTTCATACTCAATGACCACACTGCCCCAATCTGGTTGTCCGGTAACCAGGCAGTTGGATTTGAGCAGGTGAGAGTAAAGTCGCTCACTAATCTGTGGCAGATGGGGCTGAGCCACTAGCAACTCCGGCTTCACTTGGTAGTGCGCCACCTCAATTGGCAAATCATCTAAACATTTGGCATGAGGTGGGTGTGGGATAAGGGTCTGAGACTCATTCAGAGAAATGAGCTCAGCCCGCACAGGTTTGCCACTGGCTTTGCTTAAGTCCATCTCTAAATGACGAATCACATCATTTTCACACCCAAAGCGACTGCCATTAAAGCTGTTGAGATAAAGCTTAAAAGACTTGGACTCAATAAGATTTGGAGAGGCGGCATCAAAGGTGAAGTGTGCCATACGGGCTTCAGGTTTACCCTGCTCATTCAACCAAGAAACCTCATAGGCTGTCCACACATCGATACCGTGAAAAGGCAGACTGTCTTCCTTAATCCCTAACTCTGCTCGTTTTTGCTGCCGGGGAATGGGAAAGAGCAGACCGGGGTCATACTGACTGCAATAGGGGCTCTCTTTGCCGAGTAGGCTTTGTTCAGGTTGATTTTCCATGACTACATCCTAAATATGCGTTTATTGGGGCGT
Organism: uncultured Piscirickettsiaceae bacterium; assembly: GCA_964405635.1. Lineage (GTDB taxonomy): Bacteria > Pseudomonadota > Gammaproteobacteria > Thiomicrospirales > Thiomicrospiraceae > JALUXI01. Next base: position 1,729 of record CAYOOU010000153.1, on the reverse strand, counting down.
TGCTTTTTTGGTTTGCGTTTTTCTAGGAGCACCATTGCTTCGGTGTGATAGGTTTGTGGGAACATATCCACCATGCCCGCTTTCACCAACTCATAGCCCTGTTCAGCCAAAATTTTCACATCTCGAATCAGTGTGGCAACATGGCAAGAGACATAAACAATTCGCTTGGCTTGCAACTGCCCTAGCACCTCACACACCTGCTTTGCACCCGGGCGACCTGGATCGAGCAAGATGGCATCATAGCGTTGCTTTTTAAACCAGGGAGCATGAATAAAGTCCTCTGCAAACAGATCTGCTTGATAAAAACGGGCTTGAGGCAAGTCATTTGCCTCAGCATTCCGATGGGCCTGCTCCACCAAATTCACCAACCCTTCTACCCCCACCACTGACTTTGCTCGCTGAGCTAAGGGCAGAGTAAAGTTGCCAATGCCGCAGAAGAGGTCAAGCACCTTATCAGAAGCTTGTGGCTGCAACCACGCCAAAGCTTGTGCCACCATTTTTTGATTAACCTCTCCATTCACCTGCACAAAGCCATCCGGTTGAAAAGAGAGCTTCAGCCCTTCCAATACATAATAAGGTGTTTGCTCCGCTCGAGGCAGTGGCAGCTCAGCCTCGCTGTGCCAAAATACCCCATTTTCTGCCGAGACTTCCACCAGCTCTCGTCCTTTACGACTGGCGTGTGGAATTAGATTTGGACGCTCTTCTGCTAATACAGCATTCATCGGCGCGGTTAAAACTGGACAGTGTGCCACATCAACCACAGCTAAGCTGTGCAGACGGCGGAAACCCAGTTTTTGCTGCTTATCCTCTCGATCTCTCTCCAGCACCCACTTGGCTCTGCGGCGATAGCCATAAGCCTCTCCTGCCAGGGGTTCAACCACTTCACAGTTTTTGGGCTTCACCGCTGCCAATAAAGGCTGGATAAAATTTTGCGTTTTCCAATACCGCTGCCCCTGAGCCGAAAGATGCTGTAACTGACAGCCACCACAGTCGCCATAAAGCGCACATTGAGGCGTCACCCGCTCTGGCGAAGGCTGCAGAACTTCCACCAATTCAGCCTCATCAAAGTTTGCCTCTCGGTGCACAATGCGTGCCACCACTCGCTCTTCTGGCAAGCCTCCGGCTACAAACACCTTTTTGCCTTGATACTCTCCCACCCCTCGTCCATCGTGGGTAAAGCCGGTTAATTCAATTTCAATTTTCATTCAATTTCCTAAATTTTTTGCCAAAATCCCCAGTCCTGCCAGGGTGTTTTTTAATTCTAATACGTGCTTTGCTGGCAATTGCACCGTTAAGTTCACCTGCTGCTGATAATCCAGCTGTTGTACTTCTCCTTCAAAGGATTTTAATAGGTGTCGCAATTTCTGCTCTTGGGCAAAGTCACACTGCAACTGCAGTTGGACTTGCGGGACTTTTTCTTTGCCTTGCAACTGGGCCATAACCGCTTGAGCCGCCTGCCCGTAAGCGCGAGTTAGTCCGCCCGCTCCCAGCTTAATGCCACCAAAAAAGCGAACCACCACAATCAGAATATCGCCAAACTCTTTATGATTCAACACATTCAAAATCGGCTTTCCGGCCGTACCAGCCGGCTCACCATCATCGTCAAAGGCTTGAGTAATAGGTTGTTTGGGAGGCCCTATGAGGTAGGCCCAGCAGTGATGGCGAGCATCAGGATATTGCATTTTAAGTTGCTGTACCTTTTCTAAAGCGGCTTGCCGACTGTCTACAG
>CAYOOU010000152.1:0-2735 GCA_964405635.1 uncultured Piscirickettsiaceae bacterium | reverse complement strand
GCCCCCTTAAAGTCCCCGCAGAAGCTCAAGCGATTTAATCAGCACTTCCCTAGGGGTTATCTGGCTTTGGTCTTTTGAGAGGGCTTGCTTCTGGACTTTTGGTTTCTGCGTTCATTTTCTACTTTTTTTAGTACATCTTTAAGTCGTAAAGGGGGTTCTTCTTCGACGCTACCGATCTCATCTCTCTCTTTTCTACGTCGTATTTCCTCTTCTCTTTCTGTTTGATACTGCTTGTAAATATCCAGGTTCTGCAGTTTGGTTTTTTCCCAATCGATGCGCCGTAGTAGCCAACGGGTGATAAAGCGGATAATGTGGCAAGGGTTGTTGCTGGCATAGATTTTCTCTGGTTTGGGGCGGTAGCCGTGAAGTCGTTCAATAACGATTAAATTCTCGTCACTGTTTAGCCGAATTCGCATAAACCCAGCTTGTTCTGAGTCTAGGGAGAGGCTGTAGTAGATGCGCACCACTTCGCTCAAGCTGAAAATCAGTTTGGGTAGAGAGGAGGATTCTGGCTTGCCATTGACACCTACCACAAAGATAAAGATGTTTTGCATCTTTATGGTGCGAAAGAAATGATCAATCTCTTCAAAATCAATCAGTTCTTCTTGTGGTTGCTGTGCCGCCTTAATCGCTTCGATTCTTTCGGCTTCTTTTTCGAGGTGTCGTAAGAAGTACTTGATAGTGCCAGTGAGATGTTTGTTACTGAGATGCTTTTTGCTCATTAGTATTCTCAAATCATTTTGGGATAGTAGTGTTATCGGCTGAAGTGTGCGGTTCTTGAGTGTTTGGATGATTTTTGTGTCAGTATCGCAATAAAAAGCAGTAGCAGCAGAATAGGTTGGGTTAAATCTGCTTTAACGAGTAAGAAATAGTGCAAAATCCCCAGTCCTGTTACTAAATAGATGGCTTTGTGCAGGGTGATCCACTGTTTTTTTAGTCGTTTTTGCCAATTTAGTGTAGAGGTGATTGCCAGAGGTACAAGCAATAGACAGGCCAGCATGCCTACTAGAATAAAGGGGCGTTCTGCCAAATCAGCCAGCAGTTCGGCAAAGTCTAGCCCAAGATCAAAAAGAAAGTAGATGGCTAAGTGTAGGGTGGCATAGCCAAAGGCAGCTAAGCCCAAAGTGCGTTTAATGAGATAGCTGGGCAAGGGGAAGTGCCAAGGCAGGATCTTTAAAATTTGAGGGACGGCTAGGGTGATAAGCAGGAGGTAGAGTGCCCAGTCGCCGCTAGTGTGTTCTAGGGTTTCAACAGGGTTGGCCCCCAGATTGTCTTGCCACAGCCGCCAACCTAAGCCTAGGGCGGGAAGGCTACAGAGTAGAATCAATAGGAATAAAGATAGATTTCGTTTCATGAGAAGGCCTAAAAATACTTTTGTAAATCCATGTCTTGGTAAAGCTCGGCGACTTCATCTTCATAGCCATTAAACATGAGCGTACGTTTTTTAAAAAAGCTTCCCAGAGGGCGTTCTTTGGCTTGAGACCAGCGGGGGTGAGGGTGGTAACGGAAAAGGCATTGCCCAAGAGAGGTGTGCCGATTAGTCCAGCGGCGGCGAGGCCTTGAATAAATTGACGGCGATTAAGATAAACAGGCTTAGGGGTAGGTTCTAAAGTTTTCATGAAAAGGCCTTTATATTATGAGTGCTGATAAAGACCGTAAGAGGCAGATTTTATAACAGCTCATGTTAAAATATCGGGATTCAAAAAGTAAATTGAGGTTAGGATGCAAAAAATTAATATTGGCATTGTAGGGGGCACAGGTTACACAGGCGTGGAGCTGTTGCGGTTATTGGCGAATCATCCCAATGCAAAAGTTTCGGTGATTACCTCTCGAGGTGAGGCGGGAACAAAGGTTGCCGACCTGTTTCCCAACTTGCGAGGTTATTATGATTTAGCCTTTAGCTCACCAGATATGAATAAGCTTAAACAGTGTGACCTGGTCTTTTTTGCCACACCGCATGGGGTGGCCATGCAGATGACACCTGACCTGATTGAGGCGGGGGTAAAGGTAATAGATTTGGCGGCAGACTTCCGCATCTTTAATCTCAAGGTGTGGGAGGATTGGTATGGTATGGATCATGCCTGTCCTAATTTGATGACAGAGGTGGTCTATGGGCTACCGGAGCTGCATCGTGAGGAGATTTATAATGCCCGAGTGATTGCCAACCCAGGCTGTTATCCTACTGCGGTGCAGCTGGGCTTTTATCCGCTGATTAAGCATGGCTTGGTGGATATTGATGACTTGATTGCAGATGTGAAGTCAGGCATTAGTGGTGCCGGCCGTGGGGCGAAAGTGAGCTCTTTGGCAGCGGAAACAGCTGAGAGCTTTAAGGCTTATGCAGTTGAGGGTCATCGTCACCAACCTGAGATTGAGCAGGGTCTGTCACGCATGGCTGAGGCAGATGTGAATTTGACCTTTGTGCCCCATTTAGTCCCCATGATTCGAGGCATTGAGGCGACACTGTATGGCAAATTAACCCGCAGTATTTCCCAGCAAGCACTGCAAGAAATTTTTGAAGAGACCTATGCAATGGAGCCTTTTGTGGATGTGATGCCAGCCGGTAGTCAACCGGATACTCGAATGGTCAAAGGTTCCAATATGTGCCGCATGGCGGTCTATCAGCCTAAAGGCACTCAGCGAGTGGTGGTCACTTCGGTGATTGATAATTTGGTGAAGGGAGCATCGGGTCAGGCAGTGCAGAATATGAATATTTTGTTTGACCTAGAAGAGGATAC
>CAYOOU010000151.1:0-2763 GCA_964405635.1 uncultured Piscirickettsiaceae bacterium | reverse complement strand
AGCGAGTTTTGGCTTGCCCGCCTATGAGCCTTACGGATTCACAGACTGGAGCGCTCAAGGAGCAGACCCACACCGCTACCCTTCGCAGGACTAGAAATAGTACTAAAATTAAATGCCTAACCGCTTGCGTTCTCGTAACAGGAGATACAAAAAGAAGGGTCCGCCCAGCAGAGCCATAAATAGCCCAATAGGCACTTCAGAGGGGGCCATAATTTGATGCGCCACGGTATCTGCCGCCACCATTAACACAGCCCCACCCAGTGCTGAAGCGGGCAACAGCACCTGATGGCGCGCACCCACCCATAGCCGCATAATATGCGGCACCACCAAACCGACAAAGGCAATAATGCCCACCATCGCTACGGCCACCCCAACAAATAGTGTGGTCAACGCAATCACCCAAAACTTGATTTGTTGCGGATCTTTCCCCATCTGCCGACAGACCCGTTCCCCCAGAAGATAGAGGTCAAGCCCCCGCCGCATCTGCCAAAGTCCAACAAAGCTCAACATAAAAACCGTTGCTAAAAGTCCAGCTTGCAGCCAGTTAACACCAGAAAGCGATCCCATCATCCAAAACACAATGGTGCGCAGTTCAGCATCATTAGACAAAGTAATCAGCAGGCTCACCCCCGCCCCATTCATGGCATTGAGTGCGACCCCCGCCAGTAGCATCAAAGCGGCATCGGTTCGCCCTTGGCGAGTCGCCAAGCGGTAGAGTATCCAAGTGGTCAACAACCCCAAACCAAAGGCTCCCAATCCTCCCCACAGCACACCCCCTACAGTGGTAGCCAACGCCGCTGGCAACCAGAGCAGTGCCAATACCGCCCCTAAAGCAGCACCACTGGAGACACCGATGAGTCCCGGTTCGCTCAAAGGGTTGCGAAACAGTGCCTGCAGTGCAACCCCACTGACCGCCAATCCAGCCCCCAGTGCTAATGCCATCAGCAGTCGAGGCAACCGTAACTGCCATAAAATCATCGACTGTACCGGTGAGAGACCGTGCTGTAAAACTGATAGGGCGAGGGGGGGGGAGAATAGATTCCAAGCAGAAACCAGCAATACCCCTGCGCCAATCCATAAAATCTGTTTCAAATGTTCACCTTAAAAATTTTGCCTTGCATCACTTTCGTATCTCGGTTACCAGCAATCCACAAATTGACATCCTCCCATCCCTGAAGGGCGGGGTTTTACGCACTGAGGATAAATAATTTTTATTAGCTTTTATAGAAAAACTGTGATTAAATTAAATAATGCAATTGTTTAAAAAACTTAACCCTTTTTCACTCTATTTAGACCATTTCTCTCGAAGCCTTATTTTAGGCTATGTTTTTGTGGTTGCCATTATAGCCACCTCTATTTTAGTATTTCTCTCTTACAATGACAGCTTACAACACAAAATCCAACAATCTGAAGATCTTTATCAAAAAGAGTTGCTCATTGCAGAGCACCTAAAGCTGACAAGAGAAAGATCCATCACCTTAACCAAAATGCTTGAAACCAATGACTTATTTACCATAGATGAGCTGCAACAGCACATGATACAACTTGAGTCCAAAATTGGACATATTCGCACTCAAATCAAACAGGTGCTAACCAAGCCTGAACGAATTGCCTTATTTAACAAAACCTATGATCTGGTATACCAAAACAAACTTGAGCAAAACAAGGTTTATGATCTTATCATGGCAGACAATCGTACAGAAGCCATTGATATCCTGATTAACTTTACATTTAAAACACAAGAAAAAGTTATCCAAACACTCTCTCAATTAAAAGAAGATATTACTTTAGGGTATGAAAAAGTTAAAAGTCAAAGCCTTCATCAACTATTATTGATGGATAAATTAATTCTTGCAACCGGTCTAGTTCCAATCACCATACTCTTAATTATCGCGTTTTTCACCTTAAGAAAAATACAGTTTCACGAACGCAAACAGCAGCGTTTTCAGCAAGATCTGGAAGAGAAAATTCAGCAAAGAACGCAAGAGCTACAACTGGATCGTGCACTGTTTGAACATATCCATGAAGCCATTGCACTGGCCCATCTCAATGGAAGCATAATAAAAAACAACCAACCTTTTCAAAAGCTCATCCAACAACTTAATCTAAATAGCGCCAACCCTGCTAAGAACAACTCCCTTTGGCAACTGTTAAGTCAAATATTCAAGGATATTCATATTGGGAACATTCAAGCAGAAATTGAAAAAAACCGTGAATGGAAGGGAGAGGTACAGCTTAAAGGTGAACACAGTTCCCAGTATTACCTCATTGCCATCAGTCACCTCTACTCGGTAGCAGATAAGAGTGAGCTGCTCTCCGTCGTACTCAATGATGTGACTCAACTCAAGTCGATTCAACAAAAACTGGAGAAGATTGCCAAAACAGATACTGTAACGCAACTGAAAAATCGCTTTTCATTTAACGAGGATATGCAAAAACAGCTATTGCAGTATCCTAATACCCCCTTCTGTTTAATGATTTTAGATTTAGATCACTTTAAAGCGATAAATGACCATTTTGGGCATGAAGAGGGAGATAGATTGCTGAGGCTAATGGGGGAGATTCTCCAAGAATCTGTGGTTCAACAACAGTTGCCCGCTTCTATTTACCGCATTGGAGGAGATGAGTTTGTGGTGTATGTGCAACAAGCGATAACAGATGTGGGCATTGCTGAGTTTTGCAATCAGGTATTAAGAAAGGCCAACCATCTCTCTAAAGAGTGGAAAAAACTAGGGTTTGGTTGCTCAATTGGTGCTGCACGCT
>CAYOOU010000150.1:0-2770 GCA_964405635.1 uncultured Piscirickettsiaceae bacterium | reverse complement strand
TAGCGCCGCTTGCTTTTAATGCTATCTTTAAAAGATTTGCGAGGGCGGTTGCTGGCACTTTTTTCTAGTTGCAAATCCAGCCTTTGGCCGCACACCCAAGCATTGCTTAGAGTGTTGAGCACATCTTTAGGCATCCGTTCTGGCAAATCTACCGTGCTGTAGCGCTCCTCAATGTTCAACTTTTGAATAAATTCGCTCTCAAGTCCGGCCTCATTGGCAATGCAGCCCACAATATTGCCGGGTTTGACCCCGTGCACACGGCCTACATTGATGCGGTAGCGTTCCATGCCGTCATTGGGCGCACTGTTGCGGCGACCACGGCGGGGTTTTTGGTCACGGTCACGACGGGGGCGCTCATCTCGGTACTGTGGTTCAGGCTTGTCTTCCAAAAAGAAGGGGACATCGCCTTGTAGCAAACGGGCCGTGGCTGCTGCAATCTCAATGGCGGGCACATTCTGCTCATTTTCAATCTGCTGGATAATGTTTTGATAGAAGTCTAAATCATCCATCTCCAAGGCTTCAATAATGCGTGCCTTAAACCGATCTACACGGTTGTTGTTAATCTCGACCGTGCTGGGCAGGTGCATCTGATCAATTTTTTTCTTGGTAGTGCGCTCAATCATGCTCAATAGGCGTCGTTCACGGGGAGCCACAAATAAAATGGCTTTTCCTTGGCGACCCGCACGACCCGTACGACCGATGCGGTGTACATAAGACTCTGCATCTTGAGGAATATCATAGTTTACCACCATGCTGATTCGTTCAACGTCTAAGCCACGGGCGACAACATCCGTTGCAATCAGGATATCAATCTTGCCTTGTTTGAGCTGGCTCACAATGCGTTCACGGTGGTTTTGAGCAATGTCTCCATTCAAAGCGGCTGAAGCATAGCCACGGGCTTCCAGCTTTTCAGCCAGCTCAACGGTGGCGGTTTTTGTGCGCACAAAGATAATAACCCCATCAAAGGTTTCCGCTTCCAGTACTCGGGTGAGGGCGTCCAACTTATGGGGACCGCTGACCAATAGATATTTTTGTTCAATGGTCACCGCTGTACCGGTTTTCTGCTTGATAATGACCTCAGTTGGGTTGTTCAAATACTGAGTGGCGATTTTGTGAATCTCTTTCGGCATGGTAGCGGAGAAAAGGGCGATTTGGCGGCTCTCTGGTGTCTGATCCAGCACCCAACGCACATCATCAATAAAGCCCATGCGTAGCATTTCGTCTGCTTCATCGAGCACTAAGAGCTTGAGGTTGTTGAGTTTCAAAGTCCCTTTGCGCATATGGTCCATCACACGACCTGGCGTGCCCACTATCACTTGGGCGCCACGCTTTAAGGCACGAATTTGGCTGCCATACTCTGCACCGCCATAAATTGGTAGTACATGCAAGCTATTGGTTGCACGGGCAAAGGTTTGAAAGGCCTCAGCCACCTGAATGGCCAACTCACGCGTCGGTGCCAGCACCAAGACTTGAGTGTTTTTATCGTTGACATCGACATTGGCTAAAGCTGGTAGCGCAAAGGCTGCCGTTTTACCTGTTCCAGTTTGGGCTTGACCAAGAATGTCTTTGCCGGCCAAAAGGGGGGGGATGGCCTCTGCTTGAATGGGAGAGGGGACTTCGTAGCCAATCTTATCCAATACACTCAAGATATTCTCGGGGAGGCCTAAGTCACTAAATTTAATTTCGGTATTCATCTATTTTGGGTTCCATTTTAGATTTCTAAATAAAAAATAGACCCTGAATATTTCGTTGCAGCATAAGGTAACCTACCAAGTTTGGTGGTATTAAGACTGCAAGTTTTAAGAATGGAGAAGGTCGCCATCTATTCTGGGTCTGTAAAGTTAAAAGCGTACCTAGCCTTTTGGCTAGTGTAGTGCACGAGACTTTTGTTTACATTCCTGCTGGAATAGCATGGGTGTTTACGGCATACCAAAGCGTGGTATGGACTCGAAGGTGCTTGGTCTGCCAAGCTCAATCTGGACAAAGATGCGTGCAATTCGCTTAAATCGCTGAGGATTATAAAGGGAGTTGATGGAAATAGCGAGTTTAATTTAAAAAACTTATCGAAAATGCCAAATTCTTTGTCAAAATCCCCAGTCCTGCTTGTTTTTTTAGTATGCAGGACTGGGATTTTTGGCAAATGAATTTATTAATTTCGTTAAAATTAGTGAAATTTGCTAGACTTAATGATTGTCACTTATCTGAACAATCTTGGAGGGGTTATGGGTGCTTTAACTTTAGCGGATATCAACTACACTTATGAGGATTATAAACATTGGGAAGGGAGTTGGGAGCTGATTGACGGGGTGCCTTTGGCAATGAGTCCAGCGCCAGCATTGACGCATCAAGGACTTGCGAGTGAAATCAATTTTCAATTGCGTAAGCAGCTAGAAAACTGTAAGCAGTGCCAAGTATTGGGTGAAGTGGACTATAAGATCAGTGAAGAGAATGTGGTACGGCCTGATGTGGTGTTCACTTGTGGAGAGACTGGTGAGGCTTACTTGACCAAGGCACCCGAAATCATTGTTGAGATTGTCTCTCCAAGTACCGCTAAGCGGGATGAGGTGTTTAAATTTGAGCTTTATGAAAAAGAGCGCGTGCTTTATTACATTTTAGTCTATCCCAATGACCTTAAAGCCAAACTCTATAAGTTGGAGGGTAAGGATTACATCAAGCAGGGCGACTTTTTTACCCAAACCTATGCGTTTAACGGTCTGCCCTGTGCCTTAAACCTAGATTTTGACAAAGTCTTTCAGCGGTTTCGGTCATA
>CAYOOU010000149.1:0-2822 GCA_964405635.1 uncultured Piscirickettsiaceae bacterium | reverse complement strand
AGCTTTAACCCTTGGTTTTGAATGGCTTCTGCTGTGAGTAGGGTATGGTTGACGCAACCGAGTTGATCCTTGACCACCAGCAGGACTGGGGATTTTAGCTTTTTGGCCAGTTCTGCATTGGTGTTGTGACTGGAAAGTGGCGAGTAGAAGCCGCCTGCGCCTTCAATCAGTACAAAATCCATTTCTTTTGTTTCTTTTAAACAGGCATACATGAGATCATCGGTGGTGAGCGTTTGATCCGCTTGTTGCAACGCCAAGGTAGGGGCAACTGCTGGCTCAAAGCGGTAGGGGTTGATGACTTCCAGTGGTGTTTCTCGGTTTAATGCATCATAGAGTTGCAGGCCATCTTTACATTGCAGTTCACCCGTTTTTGAGCATTTTGTGCAGCCAGAGGCAATAGGCTTGCGCGCGGTGATTTTTAGGTCTGGCGCTTGCACTTTGAGCTGTTTTAGTAGGGTAGCGCTGATAAAGGTTTTGCCCACATCGGTATCGGTGCCGGTAACAAATAGGCTTTTAAGCTGACCATTGCGAATCTCGCGCTCTAGCTGATTGACCAGTTGAGAGAGTGTGTGGGGAGCAGTTTGGGAGAGGGTCATGGTGGCTTGATTAAGGGTTTTCCATGAGTCGTGAGGCGGCTTCTTGGTATTTTTCCATGGTTTTGTCCACCACCTCTTGTGGCAGTTCTGGTGCAGGGGGCGTTTTGTCCCAATCTAGGCTTTCCAGGTAGTCACGGATATACTGCTTATCAAAGCTCTCAGGGTTTTTGCCTACTTGGTACTTGTTAGCCGGCCAAAAACGAGAACTGTCAGGCGTCAGAGCTTCATCAATGAGGTAAATTAAGCCATTTTCATCTTCACCAAATTCAAACTTAGTGTCAGCAATAATAATCCCTCGCTCTTTGGCAAAATCAGCGGCCATTTTGTAGAGGGCTAGGCTGTAGTCACGCACTTTTTGTGCTTTCTCTTCACCAATAAGCTTAACCACTTCTTCATAAGAGATGTTTTCATCATGGTCACCTACCTCAGCCTTAGTAGAAGGGGTGAAAAGTGGTTCTGGTAGCTTCTCTGCCATTTGTAGGCCTTCAGGCAATGGAATATCACAAACGGTGCCTTTGGCTTGATACTCTTTCCACCCAGATCCCACTAAGTAGCCTCGTACTATGGCTTCTACGGGCAGGGGCTTAAGCTTTTTCACAATCATACCTCGGCCATCTAACTCGGCCAGTTCGTCTGGTGTGAGAATGTCCGCCAGCTTTACATCATGTGCCAGTTGGTTGGGCAGAATCTGCTCGGCCTTTTTCATCCAAAACTGAGCAGTTTCGGTCAGCACTTTACCCTTGCCTGGAATGGGCGTGGGCAGAATCACATCAAAGGCGGAGACGCGATCGGTGGTGACGATAAGCAGGTGGTGGTCGTCTACATCATAAAGATCTCGCACCTTGCCTTTGTTAATGAGTGGCACACTGGTTAAATGAGATTCATACAGAGCAGGTTGTTCCATAGTGGTGTCCATAGGTTAGTCGTCTTTGGTTAAGTTTTTTTCGCGGTTTTTAAAGTCTGAATAGGGCAATCTTAGGTGCCCAAATCTTAAGGTGAGTACAGAGAGTGTGATTAAAAACATAGTGGCGGCTATGGCCAACATTTGCCATTCACTGAGGTTTTTCATGTCCAAAATCAGGTAGCGAGCCAAGGCCACAATGGCAACATACATTGGCATGCGAATTGGAAGTTTTCCGGAGTCTAAGTAGATGCCCACCATGGCCAGAATTTCAAGGTAGATAAAGAGTAGCAGTAGGTCTCCAAGCGTTACCTTACCGACTTGAATCATGGTGAGAACCTCGCTGCCAGAGGAAAAAAGGGTGGCGATAGCGATAATAATCAGTCCTAGCACTTCGACTAGGCGAATTATTTTTTGAATAGGTTGGGTGGCGGGGTAGTGTCCCATAAATGTCTATTTTTCCAAAGTGTTCAAAAGTGTTCACAAGAGTAGCGTAAATCTTATCATGTACTGAAGGTAAAACTAAAGATCACCTGTAAATTAGTTTTATTTTCTTTGTCAACATGGATTTGTTAGAATGACGATATTTATTTTGACTTAAAAGGAATTAGATTATGGCTAAACAAGAAAACTGGATTGCCCCTTCGATTTTGTCTGCAGACTTTGCTCAACTTGGACAAGATGTTAAAGATGTGCTTTTGGCAGGTGCCGATGTGGTGCACTTTGATGTGATGGATAATCACTATGTGCCCAACTTGACCATTGGACCGTTGGTGTGTGAGTCTTTGCGTAACTATATGGATCGTGAAGGTATAAAAGCCCCAATTGATGCACACTTAATGGTCAAACCAGTGGATCAGTTGATTAATGATTTTGCGAATGCGGGTGCCAACTATATTACTTTCCACCCAGAAGCGTCTGAGCACATTGATCGTTCTTTGCAATTGATTAAAAATGCAGGCTGTAAGTCAGGGTTGGTCTTTAACCCTGCCACTTCTTTGAGCTATCTTGAGCATGTCATGGATAAAATTGATATGATCTTGATTATGTCTGTAAACCCTGGTTTTGGTGGTCAAGCCTTTATCCCGACAGCTTTGGATAAACTAAAAGCAGCGCGTAAGTTGATTGACGAGAGCGGGTATGACATTCGGTTAGAAATTGATGGTGGAGTGAAAGTTGAGAACATTGCTGAAGTCGCTGCAGCAGGGTGTGATACCTTCGTTTCTGGATCTGGCATTTTTGGAAAAGCCAATGCAAATGACCCACACCGTTTTGAAACAGTCATTCAGCAAATGCGTGATGAGCTTGCCAAAGTTAAATAAGCT
>CAYOOU010000148.1:0-2825 GCA_964405635.1 uncultured Piscirickettsiaceae bacterium | reverse complement strand
CCTCAACACCATTCAGATCAAGGTCATGGGTGATGAAGCCCACCCTGCCAACTATGGTCGCCTTTGTGTTAAAGGCGCCTCTTCGGGTGAGACGGTGGATTTTGAGGGCAGAATGCTGCACCCCCAAATCCATGGCCAGCAAGTGGATTGGGACACCGCTCTGCAAACCATTGCAGACAAAATCCGCAGTACCATTGCTGAACATGGCTCTGATGCGGTAGCTTTTTATGTTTCTGGGCAATTTCTGACAGAAGATTACTATGTGGCCAATAAGCTGATGAAAGGCTTTATTGGCTCTGGCAATATCGACACCAACTCTCGCCTCTGTATGTCCTCCGCTGTGGCGGGCTATAAGCGCGCTTTTGGTAGCGACACCGTGCCCTGCTCCTATGAGGACTTAGAGCGCGCAGACTTGATTGTGCTGGTGGGCTCCAATACCGCTTGGGCACACCCCATTGTCTATCAACGGATTGTCGCAGCGAAAAAAATCCGTCCCGAGATGAAAATCGTGGTGATCGACCCCCGTCGCACCGCCACCTGCGATATTGCCGACCTACACTTGCCACTCAAACCTGGTAGTGATGCCGCTCTTTATAACGGCTTATTGGCTTATCTGGCTCAAAACAACGCACTAGATACCGATTACATTGAGCAATACACTGAACACTTTGATGAAGCCCTTGCACTTGCCCAGCGTCAACAAGGCAATTTGGCAGAAGTGGCACAGCAGTGTGGACTCAGCGAAGCTGATCTGGCACTTTTCTACGACTGGTGCAGCAAAACACCCAAAATGGTGACCCTCTACTCTCAAGGGGTCAATCAATCCACCTCTGGCGTTGATAAATCCAATGCCATTATCAACTGTCATTTGGCCACTGGGCGTATCGGCAAACCTGGTATGGGGCCTTTCTCCATCACCGGTCAACCCAACGCCATGGGAGGACGAGAAGTGGGCGGCTTAGCCAATCAGCTGGCGGCGCACATGGACTTTGCCAACCCAGAGCACATTGATCTGGTCCGCCGCTTCTGGCAGGCAGAAAATATGGCCGCCACCAATGGCCTCAAAGCGGTAGAGATGATGCAAGCGGTCGCAGAGGGACGCATTAAGGTCATCTGGATTATGAACACCAATCCGGTGGACTCCATGCCCGATGCCGATGCGGTCAAAGAAGCATTACGCAACTGTGAAATGACCATTGTCTCCGACTGTATGCAGCATACCGATACCACCGAAGTGGCTGATATACTCCTGCCAGCGCTCACCTGGGGAGAAACTGACGGCACGGTCACCAACTCTGACCGCACCATTTCTCGCCAACGCAAGTTTATGGATGGGCCCGAAAATGCCCGTCCGGACTGGTGGATTCTCTGCCAGGTGGCCCAAAAAATGGGCTTTAAAGGCTTTGACTACAATAGTCCTGCGGAGATTTTCCGTGAGCACGTTGCCCTCTCTGCCTTTGAAAACAACGGCAGCCGGGACTTTGACCTCAGCGGTTTAATGAATCTATCCGACGAGGCCTATGACACTTTGCGACCCATTCAATGGCCGGTACAGAGTGAAGGGGCAGGCAAAGCCCCTAAAGGCACCAAACGCATGTTTAGCGATGGCCGCTTCTTTACCCCCAGCGGTAAGGCACAATTTATCCCGATTACGCCTCGCGCGCCACAAAGCCACCCCAGTGCCAAACTGCCTTTTGTACTGAATACAGGACGGGTACGGGATCAGTGGCACACCATGACCCGTACAGCCAAAACGCCTAAACTGATGGCTCACATTGACGAACCCTTTGTGGCGGTACACCCAGAAGACGCCCAAGCCTATCAGCTACAAAATGACCAACTGGCCAAAATTGAAAATGAATTGGGTACCGTGATTGCCCGCGTTAAAATTGACCATGGCCAACGACAAGGCAGCCTTTTTATGCCCATGCACTGGACGGCACAATACGCCAGTCACGGTCGCGTTGATATTTTGGTACGCCCCTACACCGATCCCATCTCGGGCCAACCGGAGTCCAAGCACACCACCGTGTCCCTCGCCCCCTATCCCGCTAAGTGGTATGGCTTTATTTTGGCCAAGCACCCCATCAACACCGATGCCATTGGCGGCTACTGGGTCAAAATCAAGGGCAAAGGGTTCTATCGCTATGAAATTGCCGGTGAACACGCCATTGATGACTTTACCACTTGGTCACAAGCCATTTTGCAAGATTTGGCAGAAGATGTTGAACGCATCGACTATGAAGACCCTGCCCAAAACCGCTACCGCACGGCTTTGGTCAAAAATCACCAATTGCAAGCCGCGCTCTTTATTGCCCCAAGCCCAGAGCTACCTCCTCGCAGCTGGCTAGGCGGCTTATTCGCTGAAACAGAACTAGACAGCAAAACCCGCCTCAACCTACTGGCAGGACAACTCTCCGGTGCCAAAGACGAAGGCCGCATTATCTGCTCCTGCTTTGGTGTGGGCATCAACTCCATTATTGAAGCCATTCACAAAGACAAGCTCACCACCGTAGAAGCCATCGGCCAAGCCCTAAAAGCAGGCACCAACTGCGGCTCCTGCATTCCAGAGCTGACTGAAATTTTGGCAGAGGAATTAAGATAGACTCATATAATTTTAATGGGGTCTTTTATTAGGATTCTGGCGATTATCAAACACCGCATGAACAATGATTTTTCCTTTTTCAATCGTATAAAAGATTGAATACGGAAATCGAGAGAGAAGTTTTCATCATAGAGTTCAACCATGCTGTTTGCGTAGTGACTGATGAACTGCTTGCCAATCATAGAGCGTCTGCTCTTCCGTCTGCCATGCTCGAAAACGC
>CAYOOU010000147.1:0-2859 GCA_964405635.1 uncultured Piscirickettsiaceae bacterium | reverse complement strand
ATTTGTGAAAAGGACTTAAATGACCCCAGAACAACAAGCTTTATTGGCACAACTGCAGGATATCGCTCTACCCGACCCGATTGGCTGGTGGCCGCTCTCCCACTTAGCTTGGGTGGTCATCGTGGGGATTAGCGGTTTTTTATCGGGCTTTATCTGGTATAAAATTGATCAAAAACGCCGCCACTTTTACCGCAAGGAGGCACAGCACTCTATGGCGTCTATTTTGCAAAGTGATGGCGCTCCCAGTGATAAAATTTTGCAGATAAACGCCCTGTTAAAACAGGTGGCCATCACCTACTACGGCCGCCAAGAGACAGCCCCCCTGAGCGGTCAAGCTTGGCTGGATTTTTTAAAGTCCAATTGTGTGACCGTGCCTCAGCCTGAATCGCTACTGAGCATTTTACAAAGTGCCTATGCCGGCAAAGCGGATGATGCCGCTGCCCAAATCTTTGCCGACTATGCCCAAAAATGGATTAAAGGACATCACCAATAATGATGGAAACCCTACATAATCTCTGGCTGAGCTTCGATTTTCTCTGGCCGTGGATGGTGGCTTTTTTGCCTTTGCCGTTGATTCTACGCCTCATTCTACGCCCCGCCCCCCAAACTCAAGTGCCCCTTTATGCCCCACATTTGGTGCAACAACTGATGCCGGCAATGCAACAACAAAAACTGATTCAACCTGAAGCCAATCGCCATAAAATGCCGTGGTTTGCCCTACTGCTCTGGTTACTGGTGGTGATTGCGGCTATGCGCCCCATCTGGTACTTGACCCCTACCCCTTTTAAACAGACTGGTAAGGATTTGATTCTGGCCGTGGATTTGTCTGGTTCTATGCAAAAAGACGATATGCGGTTAGGGGGCTATGCTGTGGATCGTCTTACGGCAGTGAAATCTGTGGTGAAGCAGTTTATCCACCAACGCAAAGGCGACCGCATGGCGCTGGTGGTGTTTGGCACCCAAGCCTTTATTCAAAGCCCGCTGACTTATGACCTGAACACCATTGAACAACTGCTAGATGAAACCCAAATTGGCATGGCGGGCAATAACACCGCCATTGGCGATGCCATCGGCCTCACGCTCAAGCACCTGCAGAAGCTAGGAGGCAATAGCCATCGTGCTGTGCTGATTCTACTTACCGATGGCTCTAATACCGCTGGGGCTGTTTCACCCTTGGAAGCGGCAGAAAAGGCGAAAGAGATGGGGTTGAAAATCTATACCATTGGCGTCGGTCAGGTCAATCGCTCTGCCTTGGGCGGGCTGATTCAGATCAGCGGAGAGATGGATGTGAAAACTTTGAAAAAAATTGCCGATATGACTGGTGGAAAATTCTTTTTGGCCTCTGATGCCCAACAGTTACAAGAGGTGTATCAACTGATTAACCAGCTTGAAGCTTCGCCCTATCAAATGAACCAATATCGCCTCAGAACAGAGCTGTATGCCTGGCCCTTAGGGTTGGCACTGCTGATGAGCTTTGGTTGGGCAGGCTGGCTTCTGTTTAAACGGGCCCGGGTTTTATCCGCGCCGCAAGCATCGCCTGGAGAGCCAAAATGAACCTGGATCAGTTTCACTTTCTTGCCCCTTTATGGTTTTTGGCACTCATTCCCGCCCTGCTTCTACTCTGGGGACTGTGGAAACTGCAACGCACCCAGGGCAACTGGTCACAGGTCATTGACCCTGAGTTTCGCCCCGTATTGCTGCCGGAGCAGAAGGAAAAACAGCAACAGCAGATACCCTTTATCGGGTTGGGAATTATTTGGTTACTGGCGGTTTTCGCCTTAGCAGGCCCCACATGGAAGCAGGTGAAAATCCCCGCCAATGAGACCCAAAGTGGCGCTGTGATTGTTCTGGATCTCTCCCTCTCTATGCTGGCGGAAGATCTCAAACCCAATCGCCTGACTCAGGCACGTCTCACCTTGCTTGATCTGCTTGAACAGCACCCAGAAATCCCAATGGGGCTAGTGGCCTATGCTGGCTCTGCCCACACATTGGTCCCCGTTTCAAAAGACAATGCCACCCTCAAATCCCTGCTGCCCCATTTACACCCCTTTATTATGCCCCGCTATGGATCCAACCCAGTGGACGCTTTTCAAAAGGCAGAGCAACTGCTAAAAGGGGCTCAGATTAAACAGGGGCATATTATCTGGGTGACGGATGATTTAGAGCCTGAACAGGCTGAGATGCTAGAAAATCTGATAAAAAAATATCATCTTTCTCTTAGCATTCTGGCCGTAGGCACTGAAGCCGGTGCCCCTATTCCCATTCCTAAACAGGGCTATTTAAAAGAGGTTGATGGCAAGCTGGTGATGGCTAAGGTGCCGATGCAGCGATTCAAAACCTTTGCACAAGCGGTCAATGCAAATTTGACGCCCATCACCCTAAATAATGCAGACATTAAGCAACTGCTTCCCCCTCTAATGGCAGCGGAGACGGCAAAGCCATCACAACATGACAAAAGCGTTACCCAATGGCAAAATATGGGTTCCTACTTGCTCTGGCTGCTGATTCCTTTGCTGGCACTTGGCTTTAGAAGAGGATGGTTCAGTCGATGAAAAAAAAGCGCAATAAATTGCCAAAATCCCCAGTCCTGCCCCTATTTTTAAGTGGAATTTTCGGGCTTTTTACGCCAACTGCTTGGGCATTAGACCTTCCAAACTTCTGGGAGACCATGGACAAGCAAGCTTATGATGAATTTCAGAAAAAGCATTTTGAAGCCGCTGAAGATCTTTTTGAAGACCCCGTTTGGCATGGCGTGACCCTCTACAAGCTGGGGCGCTATCAAGAGGCGATTAATGAGTTTAAAAAGGTCAAAACCCCTTTAAGCCTTTATAATTTGGGCAATAGCTATGCGCAACTGGG
>CAYOOU010000146.1:0-2905 GCA_964405635.1 uncultured Piscirickettsiaceae bacterium | reverse complement strand
TTATCAATAGACATGTAACCTTGACCATAAACAGTAGGCGCACCAGCCATAGCCGCAGGCGCAGCGATTGCAGAAGCGATTGCTAGAGCAATAATATTCTTTTTCATGTATTTCTTCCTTTTGGTTATTTAATCGAAGTAGTCTTAGAGTTGTCCACCTCTGTGAACTTGTTGATGACTATATTCAAATTTTAAAACGGTTGCAACTTTTTTTTGCCTTTTTACCACAAATTTTGCAACCGTTGTTTTTTTGCAACACTTACTTCAAAATCATCTGCACAATTTGAATAAATGAGGGGTTAAAGAGGGTAAAGCCAAAAATCATTATGCCTATCATCACTCTCATGAGCAGCTTAACTTCTTTAATTTCCGCCCGTACAAACTCTTTAGTCGCAAGCTCTATTCGCAACTCATTATAGAGTGCCGCCTTATTTTCAAGCATTGAACAGCAAGCCCTTTGCAATCTCTTCTTGCTTTTGTTTACCTTGCAGTGCTTCGACCAAGGTTAGGGCAAAGGCCATAGCGGTGGCAGGGCCTTGAGAGGTGATGATATTTCCATCAACCACCACAGGTTGGTTAAGGTATTGCATGTTTGGCGCAGGGTTTTGGTCTATAACACCGGGATAGGAGGTGGCTTGTTTGTCATCTAGTAAACCTGCTGTGACTAGCACTTTGGGTGCCGCACAGATGGCAGCAATCCAGCGCCCTGCCTTTGCTTGCTGTTGCAGCATTTTGCGAAGGCGTGTGTCTTGCTCTAGGTGGTCTGAACCTGGCAAACCACCGGGTAGGGCTATTAAATCAAATTGATCACTTTCTACCGCTTCTAAAGAGGTATTGGCCATCAAAATGGTGCCGCGACTGGCTTGAATAGGCATTTCATTATCCAAAGCTGCCGGCACCACCGTCACCCCGCCACGCACCAAAATATCCATAATGGTAATGGCTTCTAACTCTTCACATCCTTGCGCTAAAGGAACTAATGCAGTTTTCATAAAAAACTCCTTTTCTCCATTCCCTGCCATTTTTAGATGACAGGACTGGGGATTTTGGCTAATTTTTGGTATTTATTTATAAGGTTTTGCTTTCTGTTGCACAAAAGCCATACCTTTTACTAAACGATAGGCTTCATGAAGCTCAAAGTCTTTATTGAGCATCTCTTTAGCTTTTTCATCGGCCTTTTGCTTGGCAGTTTGAGGCTTAACCTGTTTGTCATCTTTGTGTTCAAGATGTCCGGTTAGATCTTTTTCTTTAACACCAAAGGCGGAGGCTTTAATTTTTTTCAGTTTGGCGCGTTCAATTTCAATATCTGGCGTTATGCCTTCATTTTGAATAGAGCGGCCAGAAGGGGTGTAGTAGCGGGCGGTGGTAAGTTTGATCGCTCCACCATTATTAAGGGGCATTAGAGTTTGCACGGAGCCTTTACCAAAGCTGGTGCGCCCAGCAATAAGGGCTCGGTGCTGATCTTGCAGTGCGCCTGAGACAATTTCTGAGGCGGAGGCGGAGCCTTCATTAATGAGCACCACTATGGGCTTGCCACTCAGGATATCGCCTTGATGAGCTTCAAATCGCATTTGCGATTTTTTAATGCGACCTTTGGTATAAACAATTAAGCCTTCATTTAAAAAGGCATCTGAGACCTGCACGGCGGCTTGCAGAACACCACCGGGGTTGTTTCTTAAATCTAGCACCAAACCTTTTAGGTCATCACCATTTTCTGCTTCTAGCTTTTCAATGGCATTGACAAGGTCTGAACCGGTGCGAATTTGGAACTGGCTAATGCGAACATAACCCACCCCATCAGGTAGTAAGTGCTGCTTGACACTTTTTACTTTAATCACCGCACGAGTAAGGGTTAGCTCAATCGGCTTATCTTCTCCTTTGCGAACAATGGTGAGTTTTACTTTGGTGCCAGGCTTGCCTCGCATGAGTTTAACCGCATCATTAAGTGTCATGCCTTTAACAGGCTTGTCACCAATTTTGATAATCAAATCTCCTGCTTGTACGCCTGCTCGCTGAGCGGGGGTATCATCAATGGGGGCAATGACTTTAACAAAACCATCTTCCATTCCTACTTCCATGCCAAGCCCACCAAACTGGCCGGTGGTATGCTCTTCCATCTCTTTAAAACTCTCTGGCGGCAGATAAGCGGAGTGCGGATCAAGGCTTGAAAGCATACCACTGATGGCACCTTCTAGGATTTTGTCATCGGATACAGGTTCTACATAGTCGTGACTGATGAGCTCAAACACTTCTACAAACGAACGCAGCTGCTTGAGAGGCAAGCTGACTTTTTGGGTTGGTTCAACCTGAATAGCTTCCTTATCGGCAAATACCGTGGTGCCCAGTACCAGCAAGCCGCCTAAAACTGCCCCAATTGAAATCCATAATCCTTTTTTAATGCCATTTACTTTCATGCAATCAACTCCATAAGTTTTCAATTTTTGCCATTATAAATTATCTTTTAGTGACAGCGTGCAAGCTTTTGTTTAAAATTAGCGTTTGCTTATTTAAGGAAACAGGGAAAAAGAATGCCAAACAGAGAATTTTTTTCAATGCGAGAAGATAATATTGAACGAGCCTCAAAAGCTCTAAAAGCGATGGGACACCCTTTGAGACTGAAAATCCTCTGCGTTATTGGCAACCAAGAACTTCCGGTAATGGATATTGTGGAGCAGGTAGGCACCACCCAGAGTAATGTTTCTCAGCACATTGATATTTTAAGGGAGAAAGGTATTATTGCTTCTCGTCGAGATGGTAGCCGAATTCTGTGCAAGGTGAGAGACCCTGAGCTACTTAATTTAATGAGCGCCATGCAAAAAACTTTCTGCCCAAACTAACCCTTTTTCTGCAATGCCAAGCGGGTTAAGAACTGTGCCTGCTGTGGCATTAAAACCGCATCCGTTCTT
>CAYOOU010000145.1:0-2925 GCA_964405635.1 uncultured Piscirickettsiaceae bacterium | reverse complement strand
TTGTCTTCAGAGTGAATCACCGTGCTGTCAGCTGGATTTTCGCCTCGAATACCATTGTGTTTGACGGCTTTGAGTTTAACATCGTAATCTGCAAAGGGGATTTCGCCTACTGTCTGTCCCACGAGAGGATTACTGGATTCAATGGTGATAGGGCTAATAATGTTTTTCATAACTTGATGGTGCTGAGCCTCTGCAGTTTCTCCTTCTCCGGCATAGTAGCTATCTAGCAAACTGTAGCGGTTTTGTCTCACCTCTCGGGCTTCTCGTAGCACTTTGCTGGGAGGGACGCCCAGCATGATCAATAGGTGAGAAGCCAGCATAATGCTGGATTCGAAGGTTTCGGGAATCACTTCTGTGGCACCCTCTTTGAGTAATTCGTGTAGATGAGAGTCATCAGAGGTGCGTACCAATACGGGTAAACAGGTAGCCACCTGTTTAATGCTGCGGAGGCTTTTTAGCGCAGTGTGGTAGTCATCAAAAGTGATAATGGCATTTTTAGCGTGTTGAATGTGAGCGGCTTTAAGAATCGTGGGGTTGGCTGAATCACCAAAGAACACTGGCTCACCAGATTCCTGAGCTTCTTTGACACGTTGAATATCTAGGTCTAAGGCGATATAGGGAATCGCATTTTTCTCTAAAAACTTTGCCACGGTCTGTCCGACTCGACCAAAGCCTAAGATCACTACATGGTTTTTGGTGAAATGGGTTTGGTGCTCGATGGCTGCTGCTTGCTCGTCAATGTTTTTCAAATAGCTGCGCCCGAAAACCAACTTGGTTATACGGCCATTAAACTTAATGAGGAAGGGGGTAATCATCATACTTAGCACCGCAGCGGTGAGTAGAATTTGACCAAAGTCTTGAGGTAAAAGCTGATCATTGAAGGCTAAAGACATTAACACTAATCCGAACTCACCGACTTGAGCCAAGGAAAGGGCAGTGCGTAGGGAGACACCGCTTGGTTTTTGAAAGAGCCGCAAAACGGTAAAAATGGCACTGATTTTCACCGCGATAATCATAAGGGTCAGCAATAGGATTTGGCTGAGGTTGTTGAAAATTAACTCAGGTGAAATCATCATACCGATGGTGACAAAAAACAGCCCTAGCAGTACATCTTGAAAAGGGCGAATGTCTGCTTCAATTTGATGGCGGTACTCCGTTTCACCCAGCATAATGCCGGCAATAAAGGCGCCTAATGTCATTGAGATGCCCATCTCTTCGGTAAAGGCCGCCGCACCTAAAACCACAGTGAGCACCGCTAAGGTAAAGAGCTCAGCAGATTTGGCAGCGGCCACTTCGTGAAACAGGGGGCGTAACAGGTAGCGGCCAATAATAAACATGACGCCGATAACGATGACGCCATTAAAAAAGGCATGAAGCAGGTCTTGAATGAGTTGGTCGTCACTGGATGCCCCACCTAACGAAGGAATAAGGATAAGCAAGGGGATGGCCATCAGGTCTTGGAAAATCAGAATCCCCACCGCCGCTTTTCCATGGCGGGTTTGCAGTTCAGATTGCTCAATCAGTTGTTTGATAACTATGGCGGTAGAGGAGAGGGCAAAGGCGGCACCGATCACAATGGCTGCTTTGGCATCTAATCCTAGCCAAGTGGCAATAAAATAGAAGAGCACCGCAGTGATGCTCACCTGAAAGGCTCCCAGTCCAAATACCAGTTTTCGCATTGCCCACATCTGGGTAACGGAAAACTCTAAGCCGATAGAGAACAGAAGAAAAACAATGCCAAATTCTGCTAAAAAGTGAATGTTTTCTTCACTCTCAATCCAGCCAAAACTGTAGGGGCCGACGATGATACCAACAATAATGTAGCTAAGAATTGGGGGAAAATGCAGGCGACGAGAAATGGCGACTGTCACCACCGCAGTAGCCAGTAAAATGACCGAATGAAAGAGTGCGTGTTCGCCCATTTTATTTTTCCAAAGTAAAGCGCATGGAGTAGTCAATGGCGTGTAGGTGTTTGGTGATAGCGCCAGTAGAGATAAAATCTATACCTGTGGCCGCCAACTCAGCTAAACGTTCTATTTCTACATTGCCAGACACCTCTAGCTTGGCTTGACCCTGTACACAGTCTACCGCCTGTTGAATCTGGGGGGGTGTGAAGTTGTCCAACATGATAATGTCTGCCTTTGCAGAGAGGGCTAGTTTGACCTCTTCTAGGGTTTCGGTTTCCACCTCTACGGGAATATTGGGGTGCAAGGCTTTGGCTTTTTCTACCGCCTGAGGGATGCCTCCAGCCGCCATAATGTGATTTTCTTTAATGAGAATGGCATCATAAAGCCCAATGCGATGATTCTGTCCACCGCCGCAATGCACGGCATATTTCTGAGCCAGTCGCAGTCCAGGCAGTGTTTTTCGAGTGTCAAGCAGTTGGGTTGGGCTATTGACCTTTTTGAGCTCCGCCACATAGCGAGCGGTAGTGGTGGCGGTGCCGGATAAAGTTTGCAAAAAGTTTAGTGCACTACGCTCCCCAGTTAGTAGGTGGCGCGCATTGCCTTGTAGGGTGCAGATGAGACTATTTTTATCAACGGCCTCTCCTTCTTGGCAGTGCCATTGGATTTGAATCTGTGGGTCCAGCTGTTGAAACACAGCATCAAACCAGGGGCGACCACAAACCACCGCGGGTTCTTTGGCAATGACAATGGCTGTGGCCTGAGTGGAGGGCTCAATCAGGTCGGCGGTGAGGTCGCCCGCTTCGCCCATGTCTTCTTTTAAGGCTTGACGAACATTTTCAGAGAGGTCAGAAAAGTAGTCGATGTTTTTCATATGTGTGTCTTTGTGATTTTTAATAAGAATAGCTATTACCCAACTCCTCAGATAGAAATCGGCAAATCGCCCTACCTCTTGCCAGCTATGGGCTAACAAAAATGCCCGCTTAACCTATGGGTGAAGCTAAGATTTTTTGCAACCCCC
>CAYOOU010000144.1:0-2946 GCA_964405635.1 uncultured Piscirickettsiaceae bacterium | reverse complement strand
CTTGATATAAATCAAAAACTTCACTATTTTCTAATGATTTTCCATCAGTATAAGCAATTTTTATTTGAACTCTACAAAGCAAATGCAGTATAGTTCGCCTGAACATTAAAAATATACAACTTCCCTGAGGTGCATCGCAATGAAAAATTTTATTAACATGTTGATTGTTCTAGTAATCACTGTCATCATCCCGCTTGCCATTGTTCTAGGCATCTGGGCTGACCTCCTTCCACAGTCTCTTCAAATGAGCATTTCACAATTTGCTGTCTTTGCTTCTGCCATTATTATTATTGGTGGAAACCTATACCTAATGTGGAGTGATATCAAAACTGGACGTTACAAAAAGCAGTAATCCCCCCATTTTGGACAGCAAAAGCCCGGCCATGTGCCGGGTTTTTTGTTTGCACGATGTAACAGCTAAAATTAAGCCGAACACTGGGTAGTTACTGCACGACTTTTTAACGGGTTTGCTATAATCTTATCTACTGTAGCGGCTCAGAAAGTCGTCGAAACATCTTTTTAACACGGTGTAATATAAGCCATGACCAATCAAGCTGATCAAGAGACCACTGAACATCAAAAAAAGTCCCGCTGGAAACGGATTCTGCTGTGGCTCTTTGTCTTAGGTACTTTGCCAATGGTTGGCTTGGTGATTTACGCAGCAACCCTCTACCCTCAATTGCCTGACGCCTCATCTCTAAAAGATGTAACCTATAAGGTTCCCCTGAGAATTGTGACAGCTGACCAAAAGCTGATTACCGAAATTGGCACCGAAAAGCGAATTCCTTTGGACTACACCGAAATTCCTGAGCGGATGACCCAAGCGATTATCTCCGCGGAAGATGAGCACTTTTTTGAACATCATGGCGTGGATCTTAAAGGACTGGCTCGCGCAGCCTATGAATTAATCACCACTGGGCATAAAAAATCCGGTGGCTCCACCATTACCATGCAAGTGGCACGAAACTTTTTTCTAACCAAAAAGAAAAGCTATTTGCGAAAGTTTAAAGAGATTGTGCTGGCGATTAAAATTGAGCAGGAGATCAGTAAGCCGGAAATTCTCGCCCTCTATCTGAATAAAATCTTCCTTGGCTACCGTTCCTACGGGGTGGCCGCTGCAGCACAAACCTACTATGGCAAATCCATTGACCAACTCAGCTTAGATGAGTACGCCATGATTGCCGGCCTGCCCAAAGCCCCATCCGCTTACAACCCCATTGCCAACCCCCGGCGAGCAAAAATTCGCCGCAACTATGTTTTGCGAAGAATGTATGAAAATGGCTATATCACTGAAGCAGAGATGAAAGCGGCGCAGGCGGTACCAGTACATGCAAAAGTATCAGGGGCAAGCATTGAGGTTCGCGCGCACTATGTAGCAGAGATGGCACGAAACTTTGCCATTCAAAAGTTCGGAAAAGATGCCTTAACCCAAGGACTAACGCTAATCACTACCCTTGATAGCACCCTACAAAACACCGCCAATCAAGCAGTGGCCAATGGCTTGCAGGCCTATGAACGCCGTCACGGCTATCGAGGTCCTATTACGCACCTTTCCCCTACTCAAATGGTGGATGCTCAGCAAGTGAAACAAGCCCTTGACCAAGTTCCGACCTATGCCAACCTAAACGCAGGGCTGGTCATCGACACCACCGAACAATCAGCGTCCATACAGTTGGAGAGTGGACAACAAATCGTACTCACGCTAAAGCAATTAAAATGGGCACGCCCTTTTATTACCGTGAACAAAAAAGGCCCTGTTCCTAAAGTCATGGCAGATGTTCTGCGCTCGGGAGATATCATTTATGTGATCAAAGAGGCAGATCACTGGCAGTTGGCACAGAGCCCCACCACCGAATCGGCTTTGATCTCTCTGCGTTCAAAAGATGGTGCCGTACAAGCTTTGGTGGGTGGCTATGACTACTTCCGCAGTAAATTTAATCGTGTTATCCAAGCACGCCGGCAAGTGGGGTCCAATATCAAACCCTTCCTCTACTCCTCTGCGCTAGAAAAGGGCTATACTGCTGCCAGCACCATTAATGATGCCCCGGTTGTCTTCCACGACTCCGCCTTGGAGGACATCTGGCGTCCTGAAAACTACTCCGGTCGCTTCTATGGCCCAACGCGCTTGCGAAAAGCCTTGGCCTACTCTCGAAACCTCGTCTCGATTCGTCTGCTACGACAAATTGGGATTAAATACGCCATTGACTACATTCACCGCTTCGGCTTCCCGCTTGAGGCGTTAAATCAACACCGTGACCTCTCCCTGGCTCTGGGATCCGTACAGTTCACCCCTTGGGAAGTGGTGCGAGGCTATGCAGTCTTCTCCAATACTGGCTACTTGATCGAGCCTTATTTTGTGCAGACCGTTCTGGACTATAACGGCAACCCCATCTATCAAGCTCAACCCAAACACGCCTGCAAAGAGCAGTGTAATGAGGAAGACCCTAGCAGCGCCAAACGCGTCATTACACCGCAAAATGCCTATATTATGACCAGCCTGATGCAAGATGTGATTCGCTATGGCTCTGGCCGCAAAGCTAAGGTGTTGAAAAGACTAGACATTGCAGGCAAAACGGGCACCACCAATGACCAAAAAGATGCTTGGTTCTCTGGCTTTAACCCTGAAATTACGACAACGGTCTGGGTGGGCTTTGATACCCCCAAAACCATGGGACGCAGCGAAGTGGGCGGGCGTGCTGCACTTCCGATTTGGATCGACTATATGCGCGTCGCCCTCAAAGATAGCCCCAATGCCCCTTTTCCAAGGCCTTCTGGACTGGTGAATGTGCCCATCGACAAAGAGACAGGCAAAGCGGTACCGGCTGACACCCCTGGAGCTTTCTTTGAAATCTTTAGAGAAGCCAACGCCCCCAAGGTACCTGATGTGACAGAGAAAAAACTGGAAGATATGACGCAAGAGCTGTTTGAATAAAGCCTAAACACCTT
>CAYOOU010000143.1:0-2966 GCA_964405635.1 uncultured Piscirickettsiaceae bacterium | reverse complement strand
CTAGGAATGCAACTGTTGAGAAAAACCCCCGCCTCACTGCATGCCAAACTTCCCAAAGGGTTTACGGCATTAGGGCCTAAGGTTCATCAGCAGTTTCAGGCCATTGCAGATGATGCAAGAGATTTAGAAGATCCTGAATATACCTTACAACAGGTTAAAACGCTCACGGGTCAGTGCCTCGCCTGTCATCAAATGTATGAATTGAGAGTTCAGAAATGAAAAAAGCAGCGTTTATAGATTTTATTATGCAAGCCGGCGTGCTGAAGTTGGGGCGTTTTACCCTTAAGTCAGGTCGCCAGAGTCCATACTTTTTTAATGCAGGGCTGTTTAACAGTGGTGGGCAGTTAGCTACCTTGGCCGAAGGTTATGCTGCCACCATTGCAGAAAATGGTGTGGATTATGACATTCTGTTTGGACCCGCCTATAAAGGGATTCCTCTTGCCGCGACTACAGCGGTGAGTTTGGCAAAGGATTTTGGCATCGATAAGCCTTATGCATTTAATCGCAAAGAGGCAAAAGATCATGGTGAGGGGGGGAATATTGTGGGTCACCCTCTGCAAGGCAAGGTCCTCATTATTGATGATGTGATTACGGCCGGTACTGCCATTCGGGAGGCCATAGACATTATCAAAAGTAATGGTGCAGAGCCATGCGGTGTCGTGGTGGCGCTAGATCGAATGGAAAAGGGTAAAGGTGAACTGTCCGCTATTCAGGAAGTGGAACGAGACTATGGCTTACCGGTGTATAGCATTATCAATTTGAATGATATTATTGAATATCTAGAGGCTACCCAGCAAACCGACTTTTTAGAAGCGATGAAAAGCTATCGACAGCAGTATGGCATTTAGAGGGCGCAAGAACCTCAAAAAGCTGTAAAAATCCCCAGTCCTGCCCCTAAAACTAGGCTTTTTTCGCCTTTTTAGCTTGCGGGACTAAAACTGGCTAATCGTCGCAGTGACCACACCCCAGATCATCACATCACTCTCTTCTTTAATTGGGATGGGCGGGTAGTTGTCATTTTCGGGCACCAGCCATGCACCAGTGCTTTTAATGCTGAGGCGCTTTACCGTGAGCTCTCCATTTAAAGCCGCTATCACAATCTTTCCATCTGTGGGCTCAATGCTTTTGTCCACTACCAGTAAATCACCATCCCGAATGCCCGCATCCTTCATGGAGTCCCCCTGCACTTTGAGTAGAAAGGTCGCCTCTTTATTGTGGATAAGATATTCATTTAAATCCAATTGAGTCTCAATATAATCCTCTGCGGGACTGGGAAAACCTGCCACTACACTGTGTCCATAGAGAGGTAAGTTGGCCGAAGTTTGAGTGATAGGCTGCAGAAGTTGTACTGGAGCAGATTTAAGTTGCTCAAAGGCTTGCGTCAAAGTGTCAGGGGTTGCTGTTTGGCTAAGGGTTTTTAGCCAGGCCTTGACCACTGGTACTTTGGATTCAGGAATACGCACCACCTTGGTCGGTTCC
This sequence comes from uncultured Piscirickettsiaceae bacterium, assembly GCA_964405635.1. Taxonomy (GTDB): domain Bacteria; phylum Pseudomonadota; class Gammaproteobacteria; order Thiomicrospirales; family Thiomicrospiraceae; genus JALUXI01. Next base: position 1,487 of record CAYOOU010000143.1, on the reverse strand, counting down.
CCAAACTTACCACTGCCTTTTTTTCGCCCTGCACCGGGGCGGGCACCGCCTTTTGATGATTGCATTTTTAATATACCTCCTCAAAGTGGATTCGTATTATAATTGAAAAGTGTAACAAATATCAAAAGGTATATCATTGATGCAAAGAATCGCCCTGGTAGATGGTAATAGCTTTTATGCCAGCTGTCACATGGCTTTTGATCCCAGTTTATGGAAGCGGCCAGTCGTGGTGTTGTCCAATAATGATGGCTGCATTGTGGCGGCTAATGCACAAGCTAAGGCTTTGAATGCCAAACTGCAAGGATTGAATCGCAATGGTATGGGGGCGGCAGAAAAGGGAAGCTTGATGTTCCAACCCTATTTTAAGTTGAAGTCCTTTCTGAAAGCCCATAACACGGCAGTTTTTAGCTCTCATTATGCACTTTATGGAGAGATGAGCCGGCGTATGCATAAAATTGTCGGGGAATTTGGCTGGCAGCAGGAGGTGTACTCTATTGATGAAAGCTTTATTGAGCTAATTGAAGCGGAGGAAGATTTAACCGAGCTGGGGCAGCAGATTAAACAGCGAGTGTGGCAGTGGCTGACTCTGCCCGTCGCTGTGGGCATTGCTTCGACTAAGACTTTGGCAAAGTTAGCCAATCACTGGGCAAAAAAGCAGGCACAATTTAAGGGGGTGTTGGACTATTGTGCTCTGCCTGCATCAGCGCAACAAACACTTCTGCAGCAGACGCCTGTGGGTGAGGTGTGGGGCATTGGTCGTCAACTGAGACAAAAGCTCAGTCAGCAAGGTATTCAAACGGCCTGGGATTTAAAGCAAAGTGACTTTGCGATGTTGCAGCGTCGATATAATATTGTTGTTTCAAAAATTGCTAGAGAGCTTAATGGTCAAGCTTGCCTTACCTTAGAAAGTATTCGGCCTCCTAGACAACAAATTCTTTCTTCGCGGTCTTTCCGTCAACCGCTCTATGAGCAAGCAGAGCTGATGAGTGCGATTGCACGCTTTACTGCCATTGCAGCAGAAAAGCTCAGAGCTCAGGGCAGTGTTTGCCAGCAACTCTCAGTGAGCATCCGCACCAGTCCTTTTGAAGATAAGTGCCCTTACTATCACCCGGCACGAACACTAACATTTGCAGAACCAACAGATAATACTATAGCGTTAACGAAATATGCGCGACAAGCTCTGCAACAGATGTATAAACCTGGCTTGCCTTATAAAAAGGCCTCTGTCTGGCTGAGTATGATAACGGCAAAGGGGGCCATTCAAGCAGATCTGTTTGATGGTCAAAAAATGGCACATACAAAAGCAGAACAGTTAATGAAAGTACTGGATAGTGTAAATGGGCGATATGGTAGACAAACGCTGAAAGTGGGTAGTAGTCTTGGTAAAGAGGAAGCTAAAAATAGTGTTAAAGGGCGCTTTAAATACTGGCTGCCAAAAGTAAAAAGTGGATAAAAGTGCATAACCTTGTGGATAACTAGGGAATAAC
>CAYOOU010000142.1:0-3061 GCA_964405635.1 uncultured Piscirickettsiaceae bacterium | reverse complement strand
AAACGATTTATGATGAAAAACCTCCGAATAAAATCCAAAATCCCCAGTCCTGCCATTAGAAATCAATTCCTTTTTGGGCTTTAATGCCTGTTTTATAGGCGTGTTTAATCTCTTTCACTTCCGAAACGGTATCGGCAATCTCGATTAAATTTGCTGAAGCAGAGCGACCGGTAATGACCACATGTTGCTGAGATGGGCGGTTTTGTAGGGCTTTTAAAATTCGAGTTTCGTCTAGGTATTGGTATTGAATCAGATAGGTCAATTCGTCCAGCACCACCAAGTTGATTTCAGGATTGCTGAGCATCTGTTCAGCGATTGCCCAGCCTTTTTCGGAGGTGGCGATGTCTTGCTGGCGGTTTTGCGTGTCCCAGGTAAAGCCATCTCCCAGTACATGCCAGACGCAGTTGGGGTCTTTGCCAAAGTAGGCTTCTTCGCCTGTGTCGGTACGGCTTTTGATAAATTGGCACACGCCCACCTTTAAGCCATGTCCCAAAGCGCGCCCGACCATGCCAAAAGCTGAGGTAGATTTGCCTTTGCCGTGCCCGGTGATGACTAAAATCAGTCCTTTTTCATTGGTGGCCTTGGCAATGGAGGCTTCAATTTGAGCTTTTTTCCGCTCCATTTTGACCTTGTGATAGTGGTCTTGTTTGTCTGTGGTATGAGTCATGGCGTTTCCTTTTGTGATGTTGTGATGGGTGCCGATTTTGGTTGGATAAGCGGTAGACTCTTAATCTGCCAGATCTGTTGTAGCAGTTTGAGCAGCAACCATAAAATCAGTAGAGGCAGGAGAAGCGTCTTTAGAAAAAACAGACTCATAAGCGTAATCAAGTCCATGCCGATGCGATCCAGCTTCGCGGAGAGTTTTTGAATGTCTAGACTATTGGAGACTTGTTGTATGCTGGCAGAGAGGGCATTTTTCCAGCTATTCACCTTGTGCCCAAGTGAGGCGATAAAGCCAGGATCTTCTTCTGGTGGCGGCTCAGTTTGTGCTAATTGTTGCAGTTTTTGTTGCTCCTCAGTTGTGGTGGCCGCCACTTGAGCCATTTTTTGTTGGGTTTCAGGACTGATAAATTGCTGGTCAATCCAGTGGTTGATGAGTAGAGAAAAAATCAGTAGAAACCGCAAAGCCAAGGTGAACACAAATAGCCGTAAGGCAAAGAGGCTGAGGGTGGAGCGTTTTTGCCACAGGGCAACTGCAAACAGGAGAGCGGCAAAGGTGAGAAGAAGATTAAACAGCAGATGAGAGGTGATTTTAACAAGCACCAACTGCACAATAAGAGACCCAAGCGCCAGTTTCATGAGAGTGGAGTAGTCTTCAATGAGGTCATTAAAGGGGTCTAGCATTTCACCAATGGCAATGCTCATGCCAGCCCCTAGACTTACTTGAAGCTCGGTGGACTGCATTACCGAAACTAAGCCATTGAGCACTTTAGCAAAGCCAAAGGCGATGCCGGCTTGTTTGATCGTTTCTTTAATCGAATGGGTGGTGAGCTGGTCAAGCTGGTTGTTCCAGGAGAGCAATAGAACCACACTAATCAGGGCAAGTAGCGCAAAACCTTGCAGGGTAAACCGTGTAGGCTTCTCTGTGGCGGCATGTGTAGATGAGGTTGACATCTTAAAATCCCATAATGGCTTGAATAGAAGCTATTTTACAGTGTTTTTCAAGGGTTTGAGCCAACCAATTTAATTGAGTTTCTCGATGTTGGGCAAGATCAAAAGCTTCGCTCTTTTCTAAACCTGCCCAATTTAACAGGGCTTGCAAGGCTTTAGGCGTGTCAAAAAGGCCGTGGAGATAGGTGGTGAAAATTTGACTGTCTGCTGAGATCATACCATCGGTTTGACCACTGCCTAAATACACAGCGGGGATATGCCCTGTTGGAAAAGTAGTGATGCCATGGTGAATTTCATAGCCCTTAACGACGGTATTTTGGCCAGATAGGTTTAAGTGGCCTTGAGTTTGCCGTAAGATTTTGGTTTTTTTCAGAGTGGTGGAAAAGTCTAAAACCCCCAGTCCTGGCGTAATTTCTTGTTTGGATTCGATATGATAGGGGTCTAAAATGGCTTGCCCCAACATTTGTAATCCACCACAGATGCCAATGACTTTGCCTCCATAGCGTAGATGTTTTTGTAAAGCTGCTTGCCAGCCCTGCTGTTGTAGCCAATTTAGGTCAAAGTGGATATTTTTACTGCCTGGGAGAATGATCAGGTCTGCAGGAGGAATGGGGGTGTTGTGTTTGACCCATTGAAAGTCAACTTGAGGGTGGTGTAGCAAGGGGTCAAGGTCGGTGTGATTGGAGATGTGGGGCAGCAGTGGGGCAATCACTTTGAGCGTGGCACTGTTTGAGGTTTGAGGGGCATTGCCAATGGCATCTTCAGCATCTAAGTGCAGTCCGTGAAGATAGGGCAATACACCCAATACGGGCTTGCCAGTTTTCTGCTCTAGCCAGTCCAACCCATCTTGCAGCAGTGCAAGGTCGCCGCGAAAACGGTTAATAATAAAGCCTTTTATACGATTTTGTTCAGACTCTGAAAGGCAGGCCAAGGTGCCAATAATATGAGCGAAGACACCCCCTTTATCAATATCGGCCACCAGAATCACAGGGCAGTCCACTGCTTCGGCAAAGCCCATATTGGCAATGTCTCCTTCCCGTAAATTCACCTCTGCTGGAGACCCTGCACCCTCTACCAAAATGGCTTGATATTGCTGACCGAGCTTTTGATAAGAGTCCAGTACAGCTTTTTGCATTTGTGGCTTGAGTTGATGGGTGTTTTGAGCACCCAAGTTTCCAATACTCTGCCCCTGCACAATGACTTGGGACCCCGTATCGCTATTGGGTTTGAGCAGAACAGGATTCATATGCACCGAAGGAACAATACCCGCGGCTACCGCCTGCAGAGCTTGAGCCCGTCCAATTTCTCCGCCTTCTTCAGTCACGGCACTGTTTAAAGCCATATTCTGTGGTTTAAATGGCGCCACTCGAACCCCTTGTTGTGACAAAACACGACACAATCCCGCTACTACGGTACTCTTACCGGCATCAGAGGTACAACCTTGAATCAT
>CAYOOU010000141.1:0-3074 GCA_964405635.1 uncultured Piscirickettsiaceae bacterium | reverse complement strand
CGATTGTAACGAGATTAAACCGTAAATGAAAGTAGATTTTCACTGCCACACTACCGCCTCCGACGGCACCCTCTCTCCCGAAGCCTTGATTGAGCTGGCAAAAGAACAGGGGATAGAGGCTTTGGCCATTACCGATCATGACACCACTGCAGGCTTCAAGGAGGCTAAACCCTTTGCAGAAGCCGCTGGGATTCGCTTAATTCCTGGGGTGGAGATCTCTTGCGAATGGCAAGGGCTGACAATCCATGTAGTAGCCTTAGATTTTGACCCGGATAACTCGGTGCTTCAGCAAGGGCTGGAAAGCATCCGTGCCATGCGTTGGGAGCGAGCAGAAAGGATTAGTGATAAACTGGAAAAAAAACGCATTCCTGGTGCTCTGGAGGCTGTAAAGCGTGCAATCTCTGGTGAGATTGTGGGAAGGGTGCATTTTGCAGATTTTTTGCAAAAAGAGGGCATTGTAAAAGATACCCAGCAGGCTTTTGATCGCTACCTGAAACAGGGGCGTCCGGCCTATACCAAGCAGGAGTGGCCAGAGATGAAAACCATTGTGGAATGGATACTTGCCGCTGGCGGCATTGCCGTCATTGCCCACCCGCACATCTATAAAATGACCAGAGGCAAGCTCAATCGTATGATTCAAGACTTTGTTGCCTATGGCGGACAAGCCATTGAGGTTGTCAATCAACCCAGAGTTTGCTCAGAGCAAGTTGGAATGGCCGATCGAGCGGAACGATATGGTTTGTGGGCTTCACTAGGCTCCGATTTTCATAAACCAGACCAAAGCTATCGCAACCTTGGTTGGTTGGCACCCATGCCAGAAAAATGTGATCCAGTTTGGCGGCACTTTAAAACACCGTTATCAGTATAGGGAAAAGGTATAATAGCGACCTTGAAAATTTATAAAACGCACTTATAGCAAACATAAGTGCGAGGAAACAGAAATGAGTCTATTTTTATCCATTCATCCCGAAAATCCCCAGTCCAGACTGATTGACCAAGCTTCTAAAGTGTTGGAAAAGGGCGGTGTGATTGCCTACCCTACAGAGTCTGGCTATGCCTTGGGCTGTTTGCTGGACAATAAAGAGGGGGCAGACCGTATTCGCGCCATTCGCCAACTGCCAGATAATCACGAATTTACCTTAATGTGTAAAGACCTGAGTGATATTGCAGAGTATGCCAAGGTGGGGAATGTGCAGTTTCGCTATCTAAAGTCTCACCTGCCTGGACCTTACACCTTTATTCTGCCTGCCAGTCGAGAAGTGCCACGCCGATTACAAAATCCTAAAAAGAAAACCATCGGCATTCGAGTCTCTCCCAATAAAATTGCCAATGAGTTATTAAATCGATTTGATAAAGCACTAATTTCTAGTAGTTTGATTCTACCAGGAGAAGAACTTCCCATGACAGATGCTTGGGAGGTGAAAGAGACTTTAAGTCATGCCTTAGATGCGATTGTGGACGGTGGTTTTTGTGGTTTTGAGCCGACTACAGTAATTGACTTTACCGACGATGTACCGGTACTGGTGCGTCAAGGGCAGGGAGTGTTTAATGAATGAGTTAACCACCCTACAACAGATAGCCATCTGGACACTGCCGGTCATTTTTGCCATTACTGTGCATGAAACAGCTCATGGTTGGGTGGCCTCCAAACTTGGAGATCGTACTGCTGAGCTCCAAGGCCGTTTAACCATTAACCCTATTAAACATATTGATCCCATTGGAACAGTAATTGTCCCTTTAGTGTTATTGGCCTTAGGTGGGGTCATTTTTGGCTGGGCTCGGCCTGTTCCTATTAACCCGCAAAATTTTAAAAATCCAAGCAAAGACATGGCTTGGGTGGCCATTGCTGGGCCAGCTTCCAATTTACTGATGGCCATTGGCTGGGCAATTCTCATTAAAATTGGCTCGGGCTTAACCGAGACTTTGCCGGAGATTGGTCTGTTTTTAGTCTATAGTGGTTTAGCAGGCATCAGTATCAATTTGATTTTATTGGTATTAAACCTCCTGCCCATTCCGCCATTAGATGGTAGCCGTGTGGTGTCTGCCTTTTTACCACCCAAGCTGGCCTATCAATATAACCTAGTTGAACCCTATGGTTTTTTTATCTTATTAGGCTTGCTCTTTATAGGGCTATTAGGCCCTATTCTGTCTGGCCCCTATCAGGTTTTACAACAGATAATTTTAGGATTGGTAGGTGTTTAGATGAAATCGGAAAAACTACAAAAAATTCTTGCCCGAGCAGGATTTGGCTCTCGCCGTGAGGTGGAAAAGCTGATCAGCGAAGGGTTGGTTAAGGTAAATGGTAAGGTAGCTCAGTTGGGTGATCGTGCTCAACCAGAGGATAAAATCAGAGTTCGAGATCAGTTGGTTAAAGAGACTCGACTGGCCAAGCAACCTACCCAAGTGATTCTTTACAACAAACCCGAAGGGCAGGTAACCTCTCGCAAAGATGAAAAAGGACGGGATACTGTGTTTCAACATCTGCCCCGTATTATCAATAGCCGCTGGGTTGCCATTGGTCGATTAGACATGAATACCAGCGGGCTTTTAATCTTTACCAATAACGGGGAATTAGCCAACCGCATGATGCATCCCAGCTACGAGGTAGAGAGAGAATACTCGGTACGGGTGTTTGGTGAAGTGAGTGAAGAGGCGCTGAAACAGCTTAAAAAAGGGGTAAAGCTAGAGGATGGTTGGGCAAAATTTGACCGAATTACTAAACTTCCTCAGCAAGACGAAGAGTCCATTAACCAGTGGTATAAGGTCACCCTTAAGGAAGGTCGAAATCGAGAGGTTAGACGAATGTGGGAAGCGGTAGGCGTGCAAGTTAGCCGCCTGATCCGTACTCGCTATGGGTTGTTTCAGCTTTCTCGCAATTTGCGTCAAGGCAAAAGCAAGCCCTTGACTTGGAGACAGGTGAATCAACTACTCAAAAGTGTAGGTTTGCCAGAAGAGCCCAGACCAGACCAATTTTTCAAAAAGGTAGCGGAAAAGGAAGCACCTGTCGTCAAAAAAACACCTAAGAAAAAGAAACGCAACCGCCCCAGTAATCGTCGCCGCTAATCAGCAGTGGC
>CAYOOU010000140.1:0-3097 GCA_964405635.1 uncultured Piscirickettsiaceae bacterium | reverse complement strand
CCCCTACCAAAGGGGCTGCCTGCTGTGTCGCATCAGATGTTACGGTCATCCTAAAGCCTTACTTTTTGAAAAAGCCAATAATTATACAGAATTTAACCTCATAATCCAACCCAGATAAGTGCTGACAGATTCAATTTATTGTAAGTCTCCAAGGGTAGCGGCACGAATCTTCAGGTTCTGATTTAACTTGCATTCCCCCCTCAAAGCTGGCAAAATGGATTTTTAGATTTAGCGCCGATTTGACTATCAGCTTGCGGGCGCATTAAAAGTACGGCTAAAGCGAGGATCCTTATCTTTAGATTTCCCGCCTGATTTCCGTACCTCATTTTCAACTTATTTGAGGACAAACCCTATGACAACCACTGTATTTACTTCTGAATCGGTCACCGAAGGCCACCCCGATAAAATTGCTGACCAAATTTCTGATGCGATGCTAGATGCCATTCTGGCTCAAGACCCTCGTGCCCGTGTGGCGTGTGAAACCTTTGTCAAAACCGGCATGGTTTTAATTGGAGGTGAGATCACCACCGAAGCTTGGGTTGATCAAGAGGAGCTCGTGCGTAATGTGGTACGCGAAATCGGCTATGACCGAGGCGATCTAGGCTTTGATGCCGACACCTGTGCTGTGCTCACCGCCATTGGTAAACAATCCCCAGAAATTGCACAAGGGGTCGACGAGTCTGCTGAGCATGAACAGGGCGCGGGCGATCAAGGCCTAATGTTTGGCTATGCCACTAATGAAACCGATGTGCTGATGCCAGCACCCATTACCTATGCCCACCGCTTAATGGAGCGTCAGTCTAACTTACGCAAATCCAAACGCCTCCCCTGGTTGCGCCCCGATGCCAAAAGCCAGGTGAGCTTACGCTATGAAAAGGGTCAACCGGTTGCCATTGATGCCGTGGTGCTCTCCACCCAACACAATCCAGAAATCAGCCAAAAAGATCTTCAAGAAGCGGTGATGGAAGAGATTATTTTACCTGTCCTGCCCAATGAATGGCTGCATGATGGGACTCAATACCACATCAACCCCACTGGCCGTTTTGTTATTGGGGGGCCTGTGGGCGATGCCGGGCTAACTGGACGCAAAATTATTGTGGATACTTATGGCGGCATGGCGCGTCACGGTGGGGGCGCCTTCTCCGGAAAAGACCCTTCTAAAGTGGATCGTTCCGCTGCCTATGCAGGGCGTTATGTTGCCAAAAATATTGTTGCAGCTGGCCTAGCGGATCGTTGCGAAATCCAAATCTCCTATGCCATTGGCGTCGCAGAGCCTACCTCCATTAGTATTGAAACCTTTGGCACCGAAAAAGTCGCGATCACGCTGATTGAACAGCTCGTACGAGAGCATTTTGATTTACGACCCAAAGGGCTCATTGCCATGCTTGACCTCTATCGCCCCATCTATCAAAAAACTGCCGCCTATGGGCACTTTGGCCGTGAACTGCCTGAATTCACCTGGGAAAAAACCGACAAAGCCGAAGCCCTGCGTCACGATGCGGGTCTATAAAGGAGTCCCCATGAGCAGCCTAAACCCACACTTAAAATCACAACAAAAATACCCACAATCCCTCAGTCTAGAAGTGTTCCCCCCTCGCACTGACGAGGGCATGGTCAAGCTCAAACATACCATTGAAGCCTTGGGGGTGATCAAACCTGAATATGTCTCTGTGACTTACGGTGCAGGCGGCACCACCCAAGAGCGAACCGTTGAAACCGTGGCTTTTATTCAAAAAGAGACCCCTTTTGAGGCCAGCCCTCACCTCACCTGTATTGGCGCCACCAAGGAAAGTATTACTCAACTGCTAAACACTTACCAGCAACTGGGCATTAAGCGAATTGTGGCACTCAGAGGCGACATGCCCTCTGGCATGATGGATCCCGGCGAATTTAAATACGCCTCTGACCTAGTACAGTATATTCGGAAAACCACTGGGGACTCCTTTAAGCTAGAAGTGGCTGCCTATCCCGAAACCCACCCTCAAGCACGCAACTGTGATGAAGGCATTAAGCATTTCAAAACCAAGGTCGATGCGGGGGCAGATGAAGCCATTACCCAGTACTTCTTTAATGCCGACAGCTATTTCTACTTTATCGACAGTTGCGAAAAAGCGGGCATTGACATTCCCATTGTGCCAGGCATTATGCCCATCACCAACTATGAGCAACTCATTCGCTTCTCCGCCATGTGTGGTGCCGAAGTCCCTCGATGGCTCAAATGTAGGCTAGAAAGCTTTGAAGACGATGTGGACAGCTTGCGTGCCTTTGGGCAAGAATATATCACCGAACTCAGTCAACGACTGCTGGACGCAGGCGCACCTGGCCTACATTTTTACAGCATGAACCAAGTGCACCCCACCTTGGAGATTGCACAAGCCCTCACTTTGAAACAAAGCTAGGCCAAAGCTATGCGTCGTTCTCGGTTCTATCTTCCTCTGGCATTGCAAGCAGGACAGGTAGTGAGCTTAGATAAAGCACAAGCCCACTATGCCCTGAATGTACTTAGGCTTAAAAATCAGCACCCCATTGAGCTGTTTGATGGCAAAGGCAATCAAGCTATTGGCACCCTCATCGTCACCGGTCGCCGCTCTGCCGATGTATGCATTGAGGCCTTAGAGACGGTTAATCGAGAGTCGACCCTGCAAACCATTTTATTGCAGGGCATCTCCAAGGGTGACCGCATGGACTTTACCCTGCAAAAGTCTGTGGAGTTGGGGGTGACCGAAATTCAACCACTCTTTACCCAGCGCTGCGATGTAAAGCTTAAGGGCGATAAACTGGAAAAACGCATGCAGCACTGGCAAGGCGTGATTCAATCCGCCTGCGAGCAGTGTGGTCGCAATGTGCTTCCTACTCTGCACCGGCCAATGAGCTGGAGGGAGTACCAAACTTCCACTGATGCCCTCAACGGCCTAATACTCGATCCTGAAGCCCACCACAGTTTTAAAAGCCTACCAGACACTTTGACAGAAAAGCCCCTACACCTGCTCATTGGCCCCGAAGGCGGGTTAACCGATGAAGAAGTGGCTCAAGGCAGAGCAAAAGGCCTCACCCCCACCCGCCTAGGCAATCGCATTCTACGCACCGAAACCGCAGG
>CAYOOU010000139.1:0-3143 GCA_964405635.1 uncultured Piscirickettsiaceae bacterium | reverse complement strand
CGACGATTGCGTTTTGCCACGGCTCGATCACTGTAGAACGAGCGAATCCGTGCAGCATTACCGATGACAATTAAGCTACTCAACGGCATGGTAATGGCTGCAATCAAGGGCGTTAGTGTTGCAGACATCGCTAGGGGCACCATAATTAGGTTGTAGGCAATGGAACTGGCAATGTTCTGTTTAATGGTTTTAATGGTTCGCTCCGATAAGGCTACGCTGGTATCTACCGCCAACAACTCATTATTAAGCAGCACGACATCGGCACTGTCCATGGAAACATCAGTGCCAGAACCTAAAGCAAAACCGACTTCTGCACGCACCAAGGCGGGAGCATCGTTCACCCCATCTCCGGCCATTGCCACTTGATCTCCCTGCTTTTGGAAACCTGCAATCACTGCATGTTTATCCTCTGGTAACACCTCTGCAATCACCTCCATGCCGCCTAATTTTTCGGCCACGGCTTGGGCAACAACCGTGCGATCTCCACTAAGTAGGGTAACCTTACAGCCTCGCTGTTTGAGCCGTTGAATCAATTCATAGGCATCTTCCCGCAGCTCATCTTCTAAAAATAGAATGCCAATCACTTTCTTTTCTTGTGCAATCCATACAGCAGTGCGCCCCTTTTCACCTTGTCGCTCCTGCGCCTCGAGCAATGCATCTGGGATTTCGACATCATAACCTTGAATCCAATTAGCTGTGCCAATCAGATAATGCCGGCCTCTAATCTTGCCCTCTACCCCTTTTCCTGGATGCACTTGAAAGAAATCTAGCTCTGCTAAACGCGCCTTCAGTTGACCATAGCGCTCTGCCAGAGACTCAAACACAGCTCGACCCAAGCTGTGCTCACTGCGAGATTCAATAAAGCCTACATCCATTAAAATCTTGTCTAAATCTTCTTGAGACTGAGGAATAAAGACCTCATCGACCACCTTCATTTTGCCCTTAGTCAGGGTGCCAGTTTTATCAAATACAAAGTGGTTAACATCATTCAGAATCTCTAACACCGCACTATTTTTGATCAGAATGCCAAAGCGAGCAGAAACACCGGTTGCCACAGCTGTTGCCATAGGGGTTGCTAAACCAAAGGCGCAGGGACAGGTGATAATCAAAACAGAAGTGGCTGCTATCATAGCGGTTTCAAAATCTGCATTAAACACCCAATAGACAAAGCTCAAAACGGCTAAGGTAATGGTCACCGATACAAACCACGGCATAATTTTTTCAGCCGTACACTGAATGGGTGCCTTTGACCCTTGTGCCTCTTCTACTAGATGCACAATACGGCCTAAAGCGGTATCTTGCAAAATAGCTACCACCTTCACCACCAACTCACCATCTAGGTTAATGGTTCCCGCTGAGACCCTGTCACCAATTGACTTAGAAACCTCTTTAGATTCTCCGCTCAGCATCGACTCATTCACCATAGATAAGCCCCGAACCACCTCACCATCTACCGGAATTTTATCTCCTGGCAAGATTTGTACCTGCACCCCTTTTTTCAAACTACGGACAGGAACTATCTCTATTTTCCCATCCTTCATTAGCTTTCTAGCCACTTTAGGTTGCAAATCGGCTAAGCGTTTACTGGCATCAATAGCCTTATTTTTAGAGATGGCCTCAACATAACGCCCTATGAGCAATAGGAACATAAAATCGATTAGGGTATCAAAATAGACATTGCCTGGGTGACTAGGGTCTACCGTCACCCAAGTGGAATAGAGGTAGGTTGTGAGAATTCCTAGGGAGATAGAGACATCCATACTCACCTGTTTTGCTTTTAGTGAACGCCAAGCCCCTTGCAGAAAGGGTTTGCCTGAATAGGCCAGCGTGATGGTTGCAATAATAAACCCTAACCAGTGAAAATAGGGACGGAACTGCTGATCTTCAGCAGCACCCGAGTAGAGCGCCACCGAAAACCACATCACATTCATCATGGCAAAGCCAGCAAAACCTAATCGATAGAGCAGATCTCGATTTGCCTTGCGGAAAGCAGCCTCCGACTCCGAAGGATCATAAGGGGTGGCATCATAGCCGATTTTATTTAGGGCTTTAACGATGGTAGAGAGCGAAACCTTACGGTTATCCCAACGAACCTTAATTTGCTTATTGGTAAAGTTGACCTTGGCATTCTGAATGCCATCAATTTTGGCTAAGGTGTGCTCAATTAGCCAAATACAGGCGGCACAGTGAATGGCTTCAGACACCAAAGTGATTTCACGGATATGACTATCGGTTTTGGTAAATTGTGACTGAACCTCATCATAGTCCAAAAATTCAACATCGGCGGTAGGCGGTGGCGGAGGTGACAGCAACTCTCCCTCAGGGGTACGGCGGTAAAATGCTTCTAGCCCCGCTTCATAGATCGACTCACATACCCCTGCACAACCATGACAGCAAAAAGTTTGTGTTTCTCCTTGAATTGGGCGAAAAATAACCTCTTCGTCAGGCAGCGGCTGACCACAATGAAAGCACTGACCTTCATTTGATATTTGCATTGTTACTTCAGCCATGTAGAATCAGCACCCCCCTTAGGGCTTTCTGGACTCTCTTGTACCATCATGGTACGCCCAACTTGAAATAGCTCTTCACCTCGTTTAAGCTCAAGTACAAAGTCATACTTCCCTTTTAACGGTAAATTAATATCCCCTTCATACTCGCCAACTCTACCCGTTGGTTTTAGAGCACTCTCACCATCATATTGTTTATTGGAGGGGCGATAGTAATAGAGTACCGCAGAATCCACATTAAAAGGCTTACCTGTTTTATCCTTCACCAAAATCGTATAGTGCTGAGGCTTATTTTGCGTTAACACAGGCAGGTTGATATCAATTTGCCAAGCCATCTGTTCCATCTTTTGACGCTGGGCAATAATCTTGCCCATGTCTTTACCCTTCTCATAATAATCTTCAATGGTCAAACCAGGAAACGTAACTATCGCCATACTCACCATAAAAAAGTTCACTGATAGTACAATCACCAACAGTGCGAACCATCCTATGACAAAGGGATTCTTCCATGCAACACTCCAATCACGGCCATCCACTTTTTTTTCTGTCATACTTAGCTCCTATAAAAAATAACGCCCACATTAAGGAAGTGCTGATTAAATCGCTTGGCTTCTGGGCAAGCCAAATTTCCAGCAT
>CAYOOU010000138.1:0-3244 GCA_964405635.1 uncultured Piscirickettsiaceae bacterium | reverse complement strand
ACAATTAAGGCGGTGGCAGCGGCATCGGCGGTGGTCGCATCGGGGTGAATCACCGTGACGGAGATAAAGTGGTTGCCTTCATGGTCGATGGGGTAGCCGGTTTTGGGATTGAGCAGGTGGCTATAGCGGTGCCCTTGCCACTGATAATATCGTTGATAGGTGCCAGAGGTGACAATACTCTCGTCGCCTTGCAGCTCAATATAGCCAATGGGGGCGGCTTGGGGATTTTGTGGGCTTTGAATACCAATTCGCCAAGGCTCACCATTGGGTTTTTGTCCTAAAACCCGCATATCGCCGCCAATATTGACTACAGCATTCGCTATGCCCGCTTTTTGTAGCGTTTCCATGGCAATATCCAGTGCCAAGCCTTTGGCATTGCCGCCAAAGTCTAAAGCCACCTTGCGGCTACGGCTATGTAGCGTATTTCCTTGAAAATAGAGGTCAGCAATGGAGGGGGGGGATTGGAGATAGGCTTCAATCACAGCTTTACTAGGTGGTGGGCCTTGCCACTCGTCCGCATGAAACCCCCAAAGGGCAATGAGCTCGCCAATGCCAGGGTCAAAGTAGCCTTGACTGCGTTGGCTAAGCTGTTGGGATTTGAGAATAAAGGCTTTGACGTTGGCAGGAATGGAAATGGATTGTTGCTGGGCGATGGCTTGATTGATGCGGGTAATCATGCCGCCTTTTTCCCATGCGTGCCACTCACGGTTGAACTGCTGAAACCGTTGCTCTACCTGATGAATGGCCTGCTCTGCTTGTTGGGGATTTTGGGCATACAACTCAATATTGACCACGGTGCCAAATACATAGAAGGTTTGGCGAGTGGGTTGTGGCTCATTTGAGCCCAGTTGGCAACTGCTGAGTAGCAGGGTAAACCCTAACAGCAGATAAAGGCCAAAAAAGCCTAATTTAGAAGGCAGGGCTGGGGATTTTGACATTTTTTAGCTTTTTTTTAAATCCGTGTATTCATCTTGTGCAAAGCTCTCTAAATAAGGCTTTCTAAGTGGTCAAACAGTTGCCCGGCAATATTGAGGCCGAACTGGCTATCCAGCTCTCGAATGCAGGTAGGGCTGGTGACATTGATTTCGGTAATGGTGTCACCAATCACATCAAGACCCACAAAGTGCAGCCCTTTGGCTTGTAGGGTGGGAGCGATTTGTTGACAGAGCCAGATGTCCCGCTCAGATAGAGGCTGCCCAATGCCGGTGCCGCCAGCGGCAATATTGCCACGCGTTTCACCCTCTGCAGGAATGCGTGCTAGGGCATAGGGGATAGGTTCGCCATTGATCAGCAGAATACGCTTGTCTCCGGCTTTGATTTCAGGCAGGTAGGTCTGTGCCATAATGTGGTGACGACCAAAGTCAGTCATGGTCTCGATAATCACATTGGTGTTGGGATCGCCTTTTTTGACACGGAATATAGAGCTACCTCCCATCGCATCAAGAGGTTTCAAAATGGTGTCTAGGTGGTCGTCAATAAACTGTTTGATGCGCTGTGGTTGGGCGCTGACAAGCGTAGGAGGAATGCAGTTTGGAAACCATTGTGCAAAAAGTTTTTCATTGCAGTCCCGCAGGCTTTGAGGCTTATTGACCACCAGCACACCAGCCTTTTCAGCCAGCTCTAACAGTTGCGTGCTATAGAGATAGTCGTTATTAAAAGGCGGGTCTTGGCGAATCAGAATGATGTCCAATTCCGCTAGTGGTTGCTCAAAAGTGCCGCCAAAGCCGAAATATTGATCTGTGCTGTTTGGGTCAGTTCGATCCCACACTTTAAGCTCGCTCTGCTCTGCCCAAGCTTCACCATTTTTGAGATAGAGGTCTTGCGGGGTCATATACCAGAGTGCGTGCCCGCGGCGCTGTGCTTCTAGGAGCATGGCAAAGGTGCTGTCTTTATGGGGTTTAATGGACTCGATAGGATCCATCACCACCCCGACTTTAAGCTGTCTCATTGGGGTTGACCTTTTTTTGCTTCATCAATTTCTCGTGCAGCCGCGAGCAGGGCTAAGCGGGCGACCACACCATAGGCGTAAAAGCGGTTGGGCGTGGCGTCAGGTGCTTGGTTGGTATCGGGGGTGACCCCGGCACTTTCAAAGGAGATAGGTAGAAAGTGCATGCCAGGGGAATTGAGATTGTCGGTGGCGGTTTTGCCGGTGTGCACTCGATAGAAGCCGCCTATCACATGATTGTGAATCATATAGACCACCGGCTCGGCCACAGCCCCTTCAATGTCTTCATAGGTGTACACCCCTTCTTGCACCAGCATCTGCTCAACTTGCAAGCCTTCTTTCACTGAGGACATTTTATTGCGTTGTTTACGGTTGAGGTTGAGCACATCTTCTGCATTTTGCACCGACATAATGGACATGCCGTAGGTGCCGCTGTCGGACTTGATAATCACAAAGGGTTTGCAGGAAATATTGTGTTTTTCGTACTGTTGTTGGGTCTCTTCCATTACGCTGTTGACGGCACCGGCCAAGCACTCTAAACCAATTCTTTCTTTAAAGTTGATAGGGCCGCAGGCGACAGATTTGGGGGTAATCATCCAAGGATCAATTTTTACTAGCTGTGCAAAGTCGGCAGTGACCGCTTCATAGTGGCGGAAGTGATCGGTTTTATAGCGGTTTGCCCAGCCCAAATCTAGAGGCGGCAGTAGGGTTTGGTTAATATTTTCTAAAATTTCAGGGCGCCCACCGGAGAGGTCATTATTGAGCAGCACGGCACAGGGGAAAAAGTTATCAACCCCTACCCGTTCCCCTTGTCGTTTCAAGGGTTTAAGCACCAGTTGATTGCCTGAGGGAAGCTCAATGACAGTGGGCTCGGTAATTTCTGGATTGAGCGAACCCACATGCACCTCATAGCCGGCATTTTCTAAGATATCTTGTAGTACGCAGACATTTTCTAGGTAGAAGAGGTTACGGGTGTGATTTTCGGGAATAATGAGCACGCCATCCGCAATGGGGCAGGCAGCCTGTACTGCTTGTTGTGCTGCTTGAATGGCAAGTGGGCGTAAGTCTGGGTGCAGGTTATTAAAGCCAGCAGGAAAGAGGTTAGTATCGACCGGTGCCAGCTTGTAGCCCGCATTGCGTAGATCCACAGAGCAGTAAAAAGGGGGGGGCGTGAGCTGAAACTGTTTGCGAAACCACGCTTCAATTTGCTTGCTATGGTCAATGAAGTGCTGCTCCAGTTCTTTTAGAGGGCCTGTGAGCGCGGTTTGAAGATGGGGAACTTGATTGGTTGAGGGCATA
>CAYOOU010000137.1:0-3248 GCA_964405635.1 uncultured Piscirickettsiaceae bacterium | reverse complement strand
GAAGAGATTGTGATTCGCGGGGCGAGAACCCATAATTTAAAAGATATTGATGTCACGCTGCCTCGGGATAAGCTGATTGTGATTACGGGGCTTTCAGGTTCAGGCAAATCTTCTTTGGCCTTTGACACCATCTATGCGGAGGGACAACGCCGTTATGTGGAGTCCCTTTCTGCTTATGCCCGTCAGTTTCTCTCAGTGATGGAAAAGCCCGATGTAGACCATATTGAAGGGCTTTCGCCTGCCATCTCTATTGAGCAAAAATCCACCTCTCACAATCCACGCTCCACAGTGGGCACTGTGACTGAAATTTATGATTACCTTCGACTGCTCTATGCCCGCACAGGCACCCCTCGCTGCCCCACTCACGCCACAGACCTCAAGGCACAAACTGTCAGTGAAATGGTGGATCACACTCTGGAGCTGCCAGAAGGCACTAAAGCTCTGCTAGTAGCCCCTATTGTGCAGAGTAAAAAAGGGTCACATCAAACCCTGCTACAGGAGTTACAAGCCCAAGGCTTTTTGCGAGCCCGAGTAAATGGGGAGCTTAAAGGCCTAGATCAAGAAATTGAATTAGATAAAAACAAAAAGCACACCATTGAAGTGGTGGTGGATCGCTTTAAGGTTAGACCTGATCTCAAACAACGGCTGGCAGAATCCTTTGAAACTGCTTTACGCCTAGCCTCTGGCATTGCTAAAGTCCTCCCCATGGACGAGACCGATGATTTTGAACTGTTATTTTCCGAAAAATTTGCCTGCCCCCAATGTGGCTACAGCATTAGTGAACTAGAGCCTCGAATTTTCTCTTTTAACAATCCCCAAGGAGCGTGTCCTGCTTGTGACGGCTTAGGCATTAAAGAAACTTTTGAACCCCAAAAGGTCGTCGTGCATCCTGAATTGAGTCTCGCTGGTGGCGCTATCCGTGGTTGGGACAGACGACACAAATATTACTACGATATTCTCAAGGCAGTCGCCGACCATTACGGCTTTGATATGGAAACCCCTTGGGAAGAATTAGACCCTAAATTCCAAAAGATCATTCTCTTTGGCTCCGGTCAAGAAAAACTACCCCTCCCTCACGGTCGCTATGCCGATGTTCGCCGTTTTGAAGGGGTGATACCCAATATGGAACGTCGCTATGCTGAGACCGAAAGCAAAGCGGTGCGAGATGAGTTGGATAAATATCGCGTCTCTCAAGTGTGTAAAAGCTGTCATGGCACCCGCTTAAATAAAGCCGCTCGCAATGTATTTATTGCCGACAAAAGTCTACCCGAGCTCACCCACTTGCCCGTTGGCGAACTTCACCAATTTTTTAGCGGCTTAACCTTAGAAGGGGCTAAAGGCAAAATTGCAGAAAAGATTATTAAAGAAATCCATCAACGCCTTAGCTTCCTAGTCAATGTCGGCCTGAACTATCTCACCTTAGACCGCAGTGCGGACACCTTATCAGGTGGTGAAGCGCAACGGATTCGACTTGCCTCACAAATTGGTGCAGGCTTAGTAGGGGTCATGTATGTACTGGATGAACCCTCTATTGGTCTCCATCAACGAGACAATGACCGTCTACTCAGCACCCTTACCCACCTACGAGACTTAGGCAACACGGTGATAGTGGTCGAGCATGATGAAGATGCCATTAAGGCCGCAGATTACGTGCTGGATATTGGCCCTGGAGCAGGGGTACACGGCGGACGAATTATGGCCTCAGGAAGCCCAGAAGAGGTGGCCGCCAATCCCAATTCTCTTACTGGACAATATATTAGCGGTCAACGTACCATCCCTATTCCTGAGAAACGGCTCAAGCCCTCAGATAAGTGGCTTAAAATCATCGGTGCCTCTGGCAATAATCTAAAGAATGTTACCTTAGAAATCCCGGCCGGACTTTTAACCTGCGTAACCGGTGTCTCAGGTTCCGGAAAATCTACCCTTATCAATGCGACCCTTTCCAAAATTGCTGCCAATGAGCTAAATGGCGCAGAGCAAGCTGTTGCACCCTATAAAGATGTAACAGGATTAGAGCATTTTGATAAGGCGGTCAATATCGACCAAAGTGCTATTGGGCGCACACCCCGTTCAAACCCTGCCACCTATACTGGCCTCTTTACCCCTATTCGAGAACTGATGGCGGCTACACCTGAAGCCAGAACACGGGGCTACACCCCAGGGCGCTTTAGCTTTAATGTTAAAGGGGGTCGCTGTGAGGCATGCCAGGGAGATGGTGTTATCAAAGTAGAAATGCACTTCTTACCGGATATCTATGTGCCCTGTGATGTATGCAAAGGCGCACGCTATAACCGAGAAACCTTACAAGTAAAATATAAAGGCAAAAATATCCATGAAATTCTGGAAATGACTGTAGAAGATGCGCGTGCTTTCTTTGACGCCATTCCAGTCATTGCTCGTAAGCTACAGACCCTTATGGATGTCGGCTTGGGCTATATCAAACTAGGACAGAGTGCCACCACCCTTTCAGGTGGAGAAGCTCAAAGAATCAAACTGGCCAAAGAGCTATCCAAAAAAGATACCGGCAATACGCTCTATATTTTGGACGAACCCACCACAGGTTTACATTTCCATGATATAGACCTATTACTCAAAGTGATTCGTCATTTACGAGACCATGGTAATACCATTGTCATTATTGAACATAACCTAGATGTGATTAAAACAGCTGACTGGATTGTAGATCTAGGGCCAGAAGGTGGCTCAGGAGGAGGCGAAATTATTGCCACAGGAGCTCCAGAAGAAGTGAGTCAAAGCCCTATCTCTCATACAGGCCGCTACCTTAAACCCATATTAGAGAAAGTCAACACAGATAATGGCGAAATATGAAGTTAAACACTTTCCTCTAAAGGGTTGGAGTTACTACCATGGCCCCACACTCTGGAAACTGGGGCATGTCAATCCTTCTAGTCAACTGCAGCTCAAAGCAGAGCCCGATAACCCTTTCGACCGTTATGCGGTACAAGTCTATCTAAATCACTCAGAAGAGAATAAAACTGAAAAAATTAACACCCTGATTGGCTACCTGCCCAGGGTCTCGGCCCCAATCATTCAATTTCTGCTGCTACACAACCAAATCCAGAATATAAGCATCTCACATATAAAAGGTACACCACCCTATCACCTAGAGTTAAAAATACACTACAAACAACCGTGGTGGCTAAGACTCTACTTCCCTATATGGAAATACTTTCACCCTCAGCATAAAAATAGGCCAATTAATCGCTACTACGATTATGATTGAAAAG
>CAYOOU010000136.1:0-3288 GCA_964405635.1 uncultured Piscirickettsiaceae bacterium | reverse complement strand
CTAGCTATGGACTCACAAAAAATGCCCACTTAACCTAAGGGTGAAGCTAAGATTTTTTGCAAGCCCCTAGCAGACAAGGGTCAGCACGCTTTATCCAATTTCTATCTGAGAATTTGGGCATTGACAAACTTATGATAATCATTAAAATAGAATTTGTTTATTCCTCCCGTTAAGTATATCTTAACGGTGCCCACAAGCTACGGTTTGTGGGCTTTTTCATTTCTAGGTATTGTAAAGTATGGTTAGAGTGATATTTTTTATCGATGGGTTCAATTTATACCATGCGATTAAGTCACTACAATCTAATCACCTTAAATGGTTAGACTTAAGGGCATTATGCCAAAACTTTGCCCCTTCTCCTCAGTTTGCTATAGAAGAAATTTATTATTTTAGTGCTCATGCTAGGTGGCTTCCTGGGGCATTTCATCGTCATAAAGTTTATTTACAAGCTTTGCAATCAACGGGAGTCATCCCAATTTTAGGTAAATTTAAAGAAAAAGATCAAGGGTGCAACCAGTGTGGTAGTCAATGGAAAGCTCATGAAGAGAAGGAAACAGATGTAAATATTGCGCTTCATATCCTCGATCTAGCCTACCAAGATAAGTTTGACAGAGCGATCATTGTTTCAGCAGATTCTGATTTTTCTCCAGCGATAAGACTTGCAAGAAAACGATTTCCAGAGAAGGAGTTTCGTATTTTAACACCGGTCAATAGAGGTCATAGCTGGGACTTGGTGAATGCGGCTGGAGGGATGAAAAATGCTCGTCGTATAAAGAGAATACATATAGAGCGTTCACTGTTTCCTGAAAAGATAACACTTCCTTCAGGACAGGAAATTATACGCCCTAATGAATATTGTCCTCCAGAATAGGAGGGATATGGGTTTGAAATTTAGTAACCGGTGTTAAGGATAAGTTAGAGGAGTGCCAGCAGTTGCTGGTTTTTTTATTTATGAGAGAGGGTGCATGAGCGGCAATTTAAAGGTGGAAGTGGGGGGCTATAGTTCTGCTGGGCATAAACCAGAAAATCAGGACTCCATTGGCTACCTAGTGCCCAAAGAGACTCAAGAGTTGGAAAATAAAGGGATTGTGACTCTGTTGGCCGACGGGGTCAGTAGCAGTGAAGCCGCTAAGCAAGCCAGCAACACTGCCGTGCAAACTTTTTTGAATGACTATTACGCTACGCCAGAAACTTGGGGTACCAAGAAGTCTTGTCAGCAGATTGTGGGGGCTTTGAATGGTTGGCTCTACAAGCAGGGGAGTAATGAGGCCAGTGAGCTCAAAGGTTGGGTCACCACCTTTGATGCAGTGGTTTTTAAATCCACCACTGTCTATATCACCCATGTGGGAGACTCACGGGTGTATCGTCTGCGAGATGGTGAGCTGAAGCAGTTGACGCAAGACCATATTGCTGTGCTCAGTGCTGAACGGAGTTATCTGAGTCGTGCGCTGGGGGTGGATACCGCTTTGCAGTTGGATTTTCGTACGGAAGCTCTGCAAGAGGGGGATATCTTTTTGCAAACTTCTGATGGTGTGCATGAGTTTGTATCGGAAGAGGAGATGGTTGAGCTGCTGCAAAGTGAGCGCTCGGCAGAGGAGATTGCTCAGCGGTTGGTGGAAAAGGCAATTGCCAATCAGTCTGATGACAATTTATCGGCTCTGGTGACCAAAGTGGTGCAGTTGCCCAGTGCCACCAAGCAGGAGGTGTATGACAAGCTGTCAGAGTTGCCCTTTCCGCCAGATTTAGAGCCCGGAATGAAGTTTGAAGGGTATGAGATTTTACAGGAGCTCAGCCTCTCGCCCCGTTCTCAAATCTACTTGGCAAAAGATTTAGACACAGGCCAAGAGGTGGTACTTAAAACGCCCTCGTCCAATTACAGTGATGACCCGTGGTATTTAGATGGCTTTGTGCGGGAGGAGTGGATTGGTCAACGACTGAAACACCCAGGGTTAATGAAAACTTACAAACCCAAGCGTCCCAAAAGGTTTCTCTACTTCACCACCGAGTATATCAAAGGGCAAACTTTACGCCAGTGGATGGCTGAAAATCCCAGTCCTGACATAGGCAAAGTGCGGGAGATTATTGAGCAAATTGCCAGTGCCCTGCGAGCGCTGCATCGACAAGACGTGATCCACCAAGATTTGAAGCCTGAAAATATTATGATCGATACCGAAGGGCGGATAAAGATTATTGATTTTGGAGCGGTGCAGGCAGCAGGACTGGCAGAATTAGCAACGGTTTTGCAGCGTCAGCACCCTGAAGGCACTTTAAACTACACGGCCCCAGAGTACTTGATAGGGGACAGAGGCTCTAAACGCTCCGATATTTTCTCGCTGGGGGTGATTGCCTATGAGATGCTGAGTGGTCAGTTGCCCTATAAAGAGCGCAAGGTGGATAAGTTTCAGCTAAAAAGCTATCACCATTTGAAATATATTCCCATTATCCAGTATCGTCCTGACCTACCCAGTTGGATTGATGCAGTGTTGAAAAAGGCATTGGCAGCAGACCCTGAGAAGCGGTACGGGCTACTCTCGGAGCTGGTGTATGACCTAAAAATGCCCGATCAGGTTATGGAGCGCACTGAGTCAGAGCCACTTATTCAACGCAACCCGGTGCTGTTTTGGCAGGGGGTATCTGCGCTATTGTTAGTGGCGTTAATCGGAGTGATTACGGTATGGCATCTACAGTAAGCTTGGTCATTCTTGCTGGAGGGCAAGGACAGCGATTAGGCGGACAGAATAAGGCACTCAAGCAGTGGCAAGGGCAGCCCATATTGAGCCATATTTTGCAGCAAGCCTGCTCTGAACAACTATTTGAACAAATTGTGGTGGTGGCCAATCAGGATTTGTCAGCGATTGAACAGTGCATTCAGAAAAGTCCCTGTGGGAAGAGAATAAGGCTGGTATCTGATAGTCAGCCCGGATATTTGGGGCCTTTAATGGGAATTGTCTCAGGACTCAAGGCGGTGGAATCCAAGCGATTTAATCAGTGCTTCCCTTGGGTTCAGCTTTGGCCAGTAGATGCGCCAGGGTCGGTAAAAAAAGTTTTTCAGTTTTTACAAGCTCGAACGATTCAAAGTTCTGCACCTGAATCCTCTCTTCTGCTACCTGACGATGGGCAACGAGCACAACCGCTATTTGCCCAGCTTTCGACTGCTCTATTGCCAGAGCTGGAGCAAGCCATTGAGCTGGGCACTTTTAGCGTGAATGCCGTTTTTCAAGCTTTGCCTCATCAGCGGGTTTTGGCAGAAGCATTGGCGGATCAGTTTATCAATTTGAACACGCCACA
>CAYOOU010000135.1:0-3334 GCA_964405635.1 uncultured Piscirickettsiaceae bacterium | reverse complement strand
GGATTTTGGCATTTTTTTGAGTTTTGTTAATGAGAAGCGGTTAGGTTGCCCATGATAAAAGTTTGCCATAGCAAGAAGAAGTTTAAAGCAATAATGATGCTAACAATTACCCAGCCTATTTTTTTTGTAATGTTGTGATTGACTAAGCTGCCTACATATTTTTGATTGTTGGTGAATTGTAGAAGTGGTACCAATGCCAAAGCGATACCGAAGCTGAGCACGACTTGGCTTGCAACCAGTACAGCAGTGGGGTCCATGCCTAGCATAATGACCACCAAAGCCGGTGTCATCGTAATGACACGGCGCAGCCACATAGGAATGCTAAAGTTTACAAACCCCTGCATCACCACTTGGCCTGACATGGCACCCACTACCGAGGAGGCGATACCACTAATGAGCAGGGTGATTGCGAAGATTGTTGAGGCCATTTCACCCAGCAGGGGGGTTAAGGTTTGGTACGCTGTCTCAATACTGGCCACATCTTGATGTCCTGTTTCATAAAAAGTGGCGGCTGCCATAATCAACATGGCCATATTCACAAAGCCTGCAAAAATCATTCCGATGACAACATCTTTTAAGGTAAAGCGATAGAGCTTCTGTTTTTTCTCTTCACTGTCAACAAGGATCCGCTTTTGTGTCAAAGCACTGTGCAAGTAAATGACATGAGGCATGACTGTTGCCCCTAAAATACCGGCTGCAAGATATAAGCTATTGGTGTCGGTAAACTGTGGAATGAGCAACCCTTTAGTGATGCTGACAGGATTCGGTTGAGCCAAAAAGATTTCAACCACATAACCTAAAGCCACTGCTAGAACCAAAGCGGTTATCACCGCTTCTAAGATTCTAAATCCCAATCGCTCAAAGCTCAGAATGGCAAAGGTGACCACAGCAGTAAGAGCTGCTGCCCAAATGAGAGGAATATCGAACAATAGATAGAACCCTAATGCTGCGCCTAAAAACTCTGCCAATTCCGTAGCCATGGCAATAATCTCAGCCTGAATCCAGTATAACCAGACTAAAGGGCGTGGATAGTGTTCACGAATCATCTCTGGCAGATTTTTGCCAGTGGCAATGCCTAGCTTAGCTGAGAGGGATTGAATCAACATTGCCATCAAGTTTGCCCATAAAATCACCCACAATAACATATAGCCATATTCAGCTCCGCCTTGGATATTGGTGGCAAAGTTGCCAGGATCAATATAGGCGACCGCGGCAATCATGGCAGGCCCTAAAAAAGGCAGGCTGCGAAAAAACCGTCTTTGTGGTTGTCCAGCAAGCTCTGCATTTGCTTGCGTATGGATTTTATGGTCAATAGTTTTCATATTTAATTTATAACTACTCAGCTTACCCCTGAAATCTGCGTTGGAAAATGGTCATTTACGGAACGAACATTTTCCGCCTTGAATTGACGAATTTCAGGGGCAATCTGAGCAGTTACTTTAATTTATAGTTTAACTGCTATTTGTTTAAAAAGTTAAGTTAGATTAATTCTAGGGAGGGTGTAAGAAAAAGTCAATGAAAAGAAAGGGGTTTAGCGCAGAATAGGGCAAGAAAAGGAGAGCAGTTTTGGTAAAATGGCAAATCATAAATCAACCCACCTTTTCCCATTAAAGATGATGCACTTTCAGAAGTTGTCCCCTTATATTCAACTCATGCGATTAGATCGGCCTATTGGTATCTATTTAGTCTTGTGGCCAGCACTTTGGGCCCTGTGGCTGGCTGCTGATGGCTTTCCTCCTTGGCATATTTTGCTCATTTTTGTTTTGGGGGCGATTTTGATGCGTTCTGCAGGCTGTGTGATCAATGACTATGCCGACCGGGATTTTGATGGTCATGTGGCACGAACCTGTCAGCGCCCTTTGGCAACGGGCGCGATTAAACCCAAGCAAGCGCTTAAGCTATTTGCGTTGCTCTGCTTAATGAGTTTTGGCTTGGTACTGCTGTTAAACCCCTTAACTGTACTGATGTCCTTTGGGGCTTTAGGCTTAGCTGCACTCTACCCTTTTACCAAGCGTCTCACGCATTGGCCTCAAGCCTTCTTAGGGGCTGCCTTTGCCTGGGCAGTGCCCATGGCCTTTACCGCTGTACAGAATCAGTTACCTTGGCAGGTATGGCCGCTGTTTGCTGCAACCCTTATCTGGGCATTGATTTATGACACCGCCTATGCGCTAGTCGATAAGGAAGATGACCTTAAGATAGGAATCAAATCTACCGCTATTGGGTTTGGGCGTTATGTCAATGAAGTGATCGGACTGTTTCAGTTGTTGATGCTAGGGCTTTTAGTCTGGGTGGGACAACTATTTGCATTGCACTGGCCCTACTATCTCGGCTTAGGACTTGTGGCCGTAGGCTTTTTCTATCATCAGCATCTATTAAGAAAAAATGATCCGCAACTGGCCTTTCAGGTCTTTTTACAAAACCACTGGTTAGGGGTGGTGATCTGGTTGGGGATTGTTCTGGATAAGCTGTTTCAACAGCCATAGGTTCCTTATTTTGGATTGGCGTACAGAGTGGAGTGTTAATTGTATCAGAGACTGAAAAAAATAAACCTTCTGAAACGCCAGTTCAAGAGGGCAGGGTATCTGAGCTTTTTTATCCTTTTTGTTTTGTCCCAGGCTTTACCGTTGCAGGTAAGTGCAGAGGAAGAAGTAGAGTTGCAGAGTCCAGAACTGATTTTGCCAGAAAATTTGAGCAACAAAGTAGTTGATGAGACCTTGACAGAGCTTACTACTTTTCAGGTTTGGTTGGGAAGCTATGTCAGCTTAGTAGGGAGAAAATTAGATGAACTTATTACCAATGAGGCTGGTTTTGATGAGGTCAATGGCTCAAAGCTGGAGCTTACGCTGCCCTATACGGTACATGCCAATACTCAGCAAAATTTTTCACCTCGCCTAAATGCCAAAGTGGATCTGCCTCATACCAATCAAAAGTGGAAACTCTTTGTCAACTCTTTTAATGAAGATAAAGAGAAGCGTACGGTTTCAACTAAGGTGGATCAAGGCAATACGCAAACGCAGCTGGGGGTGCAGATTCAGCTGAAGAAAACATTAGATTTACTCAATTTGCTAGACTTTGGTTTTAGTGCGAAAGGCTTTGGATTGCCGGCAGTTTACACCCGCTATAAATCTATCTATTATCAGAAGTTAACACCTGATTGGAATCGTCGTTGGTTTGGTAAACTGTTTTGGGAGAGTGATTTAGGTGTGGGGTTGCAGCTAGACCTCAGGCATGACCGGGCCATTCATATGGAGAGTCTTCTATTTCGGGCAGAAACCCAAGCCAACTGGTGGGATAAAGGACAGTATTGGGATCTCTATCATGACTTTATCCTATT
>CAYOOU010000134.1:0-3346 GCA_964405635.1 uncultured Piscirickettsiaceae bacterium | reverse complement strand
AGATGCTGACGGTAATACTTTAGCTCATCGATAGACTCCAAAATATCATCCAATGCTAGGTGTGCTCCTTTCTTTTCGTGACCACTATACACCTCTGGTGCCCAACGCCGCGCCAACTCTTTTAGAGTGCTCACATCTAGGTTACGATAGTGAAAAAAGGCTTCTAAAGTGGGCATCTCCTCCACCATAAAGCGGCGATCTTGGCAAATACTATTGCCACACATGGGAGACTTGCCCTTGTGCACATACTGCGCCAAAAAGTCCAGCGTCTGCTGCTCTGCCTCAGCCATAGAAACAGTACTATTCTGAATACGCTCAATTAACCCAGAACTGCCATGATGCTTCTGATTCCACTCATCCATCGCATCTAACTTTTCCTGCGGCGTTTGAATCGCGATCACAGGGCCTTCGGCGACAATATTCAGCTCCGAATCGGTCACCACTGTAGCAATCTCAATAATGGAATCGGTTTTAGGGTCCAACCCCGTCATTTCCAGATCAATCCAAATTAAATTATTTTCTGACTTCATCACCTACTCCCGTTACTTAAAATCTTCTACAATGTATCTTAAACAATAATCATTGAGAACCCAAAAGAAAATGACACCAGAATTGATGACCACCCTTTTTCTCACTGCCCTATTTATCAACCTAGGGATTGAGGTGTTTTTAAACATTAAAAACCAGTTCCACATTGGCATTCATCGCAATAAAGTCCCCGATGAGTTCGCTGACACCGTCTCCCTAGAAGCTCATCAAAAGGCCGCAGACTACTCTCGCACCAAGCTACAGTTGGCGCGTTTTGCCCTCTTTTTTGATGCGGCCATTTTGGTATTTATGACGATTGGCGGTGGCTTCCAACAAATTTACACCCTATGGCAAAACACAGAACTTGAACCCATCTGGCGGGATATTGGTTTTATTATCTCCACCCTCTGGTTCCTATCATTGCTTCACCTGCCCTTTTCCATTATTTCGACATTCAAAGTTGAAGAAGAATACGGCTTTAACAAAATGACCCCCATGAAAATGGTCAGCGACCTGCTAAAAGGTTGGGTACTGATGCTGGTGCTGGGCATACCACTTCTGTGGGTCATCTTAAGCTTAATGAACGCCTTTTTTGATAACGGCTGGTGGCTATACACCTGGCTGGTATGGATAGGCTTTAACCTCTTTATTCTTTGGGCATATCCCAAATGGATTGCCCCTCTGTTTAACAAGTTCACCCCGTTAGAAGAGGGCGAAATGAAACAACGGATTGAGAGCCTACTACAGCGCACCGGTTTTGAATCCAATGGCATCTTTGTCATGGATGGTTCCTCTCGCTCAGGGCATGGCAACGCCTACTTTACCGGCATGGGAAAAAACAAACGAATTGTCTTCTATGACACCCTACTGGAAAGCTTGGAGCCCGAAGAAGTTGAAGCGGTATTGGCACATGAGCTGGGGCACTTCAAACATGGTCATATTCGCAAACAACTAATACTCTCCGCCATAATTAGCTTGGTGGGCTTCTATCTATTAGACTGGTTGGCACACCAACCTGCCTTCTTTGAAGGGTTGGGCATCACCACCCATACCACAGCAGCGGCCCTTCTGCTCTTTATGACAGCAGTACCCACCCTATTCTTCTTTTTGGCTCCCTTCTTTGCCATTAAGAGTCGCAAAAATGAGTTTGAAGCCGATGCCTTTGCCGCCAAACACGCCAGTGCAGACGCCTTAATCTCTGCCCTACTCAAAATGTATCGCGACAATGCCAGCACCCTCACCCCCGATCCTTGGTACTCTGCTTGGCACGATAGCCATCCGCCAGCTAAAATCCGTATTGACCATTTAAAAAAGCTAAAAGAGCCCTCTGCACGAGATGAATCCAAGCTTTAAAATGGCTAAAATTCGCCTACTCTGCGTTAGAAAACTTGCCAATAGCTGGCTATTGGCTGCGTTTCCCGCCTTGATTAGACCAATTTTATCTCATTTTTAACCCTAGATTCACTCGTACAAAGGGCTCTCAAACCCAAACAACAGGAGGAAAAACATGATTGACCTACTGGCCGCCAAATGTGAACCCATTAACCCCAAAGAAAAACCGCTGATTATCCCCACCATTGAGAGCTATATGACCGTACTCAAAGGGTGGGAAGTGCCTCTAAACTATCAAACCTTAGAAAAAACTTTTAAATTCAAAAACTATTATCAAACGGTCGCCTTTGTCAATGCCATCACCTGGCTGGCGCATAAAGAGGACCACCACCCAGAGATTTGCTTTGGCTATAATCAATGCAAAATCACACTCACCACCCATGACATCAAAGGGCTCTCCATGAATGATCTCATTCTGGCCGCCAAAATTGATGCTCTGCTAGAGGACTAACTCTTGGCTAAACGCAAACTCTCCAAACAGCAACAAGCTCGGGTTAAATCCAGCCGCACCGCCTCGGATGAGGCCATCGATGAGTCCCAACTGAAACCAGGCCTAGTTATTACCAACTTTGGTAAACGGGTGCTGGTAGAAGATGAAGAGGGCCAGCTGCATAACTGTGCCGTACGGCAACATTTGGGCAAGCTGGTGGCAGGAGACGAGGTGCTGTGGCAACCTGATATTGAACCCAATACAGGCGTAGTCGTCAAAGCTCAGCCTCGGCGACATGAGCTAAGCCGCCCAGGCTTTCGAGGTCAAACCCGCATGGTAGCAGCCAATATTGATCAGATTGGCATTGTCGCCCCCGTTGAGCCAGGCGTGCATCCAGATATGATTGATCGCTATCTGGTAGCAGCACATCAGTTGAATCTTCCCGCCATCATCATTCTGAATAAAATTGACCTCCTCCAGTCTGACGAAGATTGGGAGTCTATTGCGGAACTGCTGTTACCTTATGATGAGCTGGAAATTCCCATCTATCCGGTTTCCACGATCACCGGCGAAGGTATGGAAGCATTAGCTGAGGCGATGCAAAACAAAAACAGTGTATTTGTCGGCCTCTCCGGTGCTGGCAAGTCCTCTCTGATTAAAGGGCTAATTCCTGATATTGAAATCAAAACCAATGAATTGTCAGAAAAAACAGGATTGGGAAAACATACCACTACCAACAGTATTTTATATCACCTGCCGGAAGGGGGCAATTTGATTGACTCCCCAGGTGTGCGGCAGTTTACGCCCCATCCCTGCCCCTTGGAAGAGCTGGAGCAGGCCTATCCAGACTTCTACCCTTTTTTAGGGCAGTGCAAATTTCACAACTGCACCCATACAGTAGAGCCAGGGTGCGCCATTCGTCAGGCAGTGGAGGAAGAAGAAATTGTTGAAAGCCGCTATCACAGTTTTCAGCGATTGCGCCAAGAGTTTGAAGAG
>CAYOOU010000133.1:0-3491 GCA_964405635.1 uncultured Piscirickettsiaceae bacterium | reverse complement strand
CTTCCCTAGGCTCCACCTCTTTTAAGACACCTTGCCATTGCTGCCAAAACCGTTGAACCACAAACTCTGACTGCTGTTGACGAGTTTGCCATAAAAATTGCTTCAAAGCCAACATTTGTGATGAGCCTTCGGCCTGCAAAAAGGCTTTTCGGCTCTGCCAAGGTAAAATTAACGGTTTTTGCCGCAAAAAGCTTGGCAGGACTGGGGATTTTGGCATTTTGGCATAAAGTTTTTGATAAAACTGAATAAAAGTGGGAAAGGTCTCTTTAAAAGGTTGGCTTTTTTGATCTTCTGGAAGCCAGATAAAGTGCCCAATGCCTAAAGAGGGAAAAGACTCATAAGGTGACCAATAGAGTAAATTTTCAGGTTTAGCGCCACACTCATTTTGGTAGAGCACCTTTGCCAACTTCTGATAAAGCCGTGTTTCTTCTTGAGCCCATGCACCACTGAGCCAAAAGCATAAAAAAACACCGCTAAGTGTCAAACGGTGTTTTTTCCAACTTAAACGCATTAGCCTGAGCCCTTTACACGAGAGTGTTAGTCGTGGGTTCACCTCGTGCAAAGAACACTATTTCAATAAAGTAGCCAAATGCCCATTTGAGTTCTTTAACATCCCCAAATAAAGCTCAGCAAACTCTTCCACTACAGATTCTTCTATTGCTTTGATTTTTAATAGGTCATCTGACCACCGCTTGAGGTTAGGACACTCAGAAAGTATATCTACCCCCGTATTCTGCAAAATCAGATCTACCCGCATCAGTAAGGGTGCATAAGCCGCATCAATCAGGTTAAATTCGCTACCATTAAAGAAAGCATCACCACTGTGAGCCGCTTCAATTCGTGCCAGGCGGTCTGTTAGCTTTGTCAGTTTTTCGCTATAGGCTTTCTCATTGGGGGTATGAATCAACTGATGGGACAGCATAAACAGTTCCCCACCAAAAGCTATCCAAGCACGGTTTTTAGCTTTAATCAAGGGATCCGTTGGGTGCAAGCTAGGAGGTGTTACCTCATCAACATATTCTTGAATCACAGAAGACTCAAATAGTACCTCACCGCCCGCCTTAAGTAAGGGTACCTGCCCTAAGGGCGAAATCTCTTTAAACCACTCTGGGGGCTCATTCAGGTTGATGTAGGTAATATCAAAATCTACTTTTTTGTATTTTAAAGTGATCACTGCACGCTGCACAAAGGGGCAGAGTTTAAAGCTAACCAGCTCCATTTTGGGTATTGTCATGCGTTCCTCCTTAATAAGAGACCTTTCCACAAGATGAGTACTTATGCAAAAGATCTAAATTTTATCTTCTAATACTAACCGCTCAAATTTTTTCTGCAACTGCACTTTATCTTCAGCATGATCAGGATCAATAATAATGCAGTCCACGGGACAAACGCTAACGCAAGTTTGGGTCTCATAAAAGCCTACACATTCGGTACAAAGATCCGGATTGATGACATAGGTTTTGCCGGTATAGCTAATTGCCTCATTGGGGCACTCCGGCAAACACATGTCGCAGTTGGTGCATTCTGGCAGAATTTTCAGTGCCACTGCTTACCCCTGCTTCGCTTGCTTGTCCCGCGTGGCATCGCCACCCCAAGACTCATTTCGCATGACAAGTGCAAATTTCAAAGTCTCAATGTCCAAATCTTTAAAAGGATTAGGAATGCGTGCTATCCAGCCTGACCCCAAGGCGGCTTCTATTGGCTCATCATGCTTGTTATACATCTCCTTCACCTCAAGATTGACATTCCCTTTAGGCGTCATAATCTCAATGGAATCACCAACACCAAATTTATTTTTCACATCAATTTCTAAGTAATCTGGGTGCTTGCTTTTCTCACCAGCCGTGCCCAATACCTCACCGACAAACCGCTGATGTTCGGATTTAGAAACCCCGTACTCATAGTTCTGATACTCTGAATGGACATGGCGTTGCAGAAATCCGACGGTATAACCTCGGCTGGCGAGGCTCTCCAAATCCACCAAAAGGCTAGGGTCAAACTCACGGCCAGCTGCGGCATCATCAATTGCCTTGCGATAGACCTGAGCGGTACGCGCCACATAATAATGTGACTTGGTGCGCCCCTCAATCTTGAGAGAATGCACCCCTATTTTGACCAAGTCTGGCACCAGCTCCACTGCTCGTAAATCTTTAGAATTCATAATATAGGTGCCATGCTCATCTTCAAAAGCGGGCATTAGCTCACCTGGTCGCCCCGCCTCTTCCAATAGAAAGACTCGATCCGTCGGTTCACCAATACCCAAATCAGGTTCTCGACTGGACGGCTCACGGCTGGTGCTCCCGGATAGGTCTGTAATCTGCTCAGGTGACACTTCCACTGAGACGGGTACCATATCCCCCGTTTCTGTTTCCGTTCCTTCATAGGTGTTGTAGCTCCAACGACAGGCATTGGTACAGGTGCCTTGGTTGGCATCTCGCTTGTTAATATAACCCGAGAGCAAGCATCGTCCCGAATAGGCCATGCACAGAGCACCATGCACAAACACCTCAAGCTCCATCTCTGGCACCTTTTCTCGAATCTCAGCAATCTCTTTTAAAGAAAGTTCTCGTGAAAGCACCACTCGGCTAATGCCAATGCTCTGCCAAAACTTAACCGATGCCCAGTTCACGGCATTGGCTTGCACTGATAGGTGAATCTCCTGCTCAGGAAACTTTTCTCGCACCAAGGCAATCAAACCTGGATCGGACATAATTAAGGCATCAGGCTGCATGGCAATCACAGGCTCAATGTCCCGCATAAAGGTGTCAATCTTGCCATTGTGCGCTTGGATATTACTGACCACATAGAATTTTTTTCCTAACTCATGGGCCCGAGCAATGCCCTTAGCTAGGGTCTCTTCGTCAAATTCATTATTACGAACCCGCAAACTGTAACGGGGCTGACCGGCATAAACCGCATCAGCACCATAAGCAAAGGCGTATTCCATATTTTTATAAGTGCCCGCAGGGGAGAGGAGTTCTGGTTTTTTCATTGAAACTTCTTATTTTTTAATTAATTGAGAACAGGATATTTTATAGGAATTTACCTAACTTTGCTTGCCAAGCCTCTGTTTTCTGTTGCAAATTCATTCGAGCATTGGCCGGGCTGGTGGAGGGTAGTTGCAAAAATTCCCAGCCCTGCATGACAGCCTCAGGCAGTGTCCGCTTTTTTATCACATGCACTTGGAACAGTTGCCACGACTTTTGACCATTAAAAGCCACCGCTTCAATGCTTGGATATTGCTTAGCCAGCGCCGAAAAATCATTGGCTTGAGGTTGCTTTATGGCACTGTCCAAACTCCCCTGCCGCTCACAACTTTGCAGCACATCCCATAAAACAAAAGGGGAGTGTTCAATCAGTCGTCGCTTCTCTGCAACCGTTTCCACCTGTTGCTGCAACAAAGCTGCCATAATCGGCCAGAAAGCATTGCGTGGGTGACTATAATAGAATGCCGCTTCCAAACTTGCCACACTGGGCATGGTACCTAAAAT
>CAYOOU010000132.1:0-3586 GCA_964405635.1 uncultured Piscirickettsiaceae bacterium | reverse complement strand
TAGGCGCTACGGGTAGAAAATAGGCCTCAAAAAGATCTGCCAAACAGACCCGACTCTGGCTCACCTGAGCTAACTGCTTGGCCACCACCACACTGCCTTCAGGCAATCCATGCTCTGAAGGCAACCACAATACAGAGGCTTGAGTGGCCATAGAGTCTCTTGGCACAAAACAATTCACCTCCACTTCTAAATCTGTATTTGGCAGAGCCCAGTTCATTGTCTCTGCAGCGACCGTAAAACTCCAACAAAGGCTAAAAACCACTACCCACCGTTTCATCCAAAACATCTCAAATTTCCCTTTATAAAATTATGGTTTTATACTCATGCAAAGTCATCCTTTTACCCAAATCCTCAGATAGAAATTGGATAAAGCGTGCTGCACCTTGTCTGCTAGGGGCTTGCAAAAAATCTTAGCTTCACCCATCGGTTAAGCGGGCATTTTTTGCGAGTCCATAGCTGGCAAGGGGTGGGGCGATTTGCCGATTTCTATCTGAGGATTGGGGTTTTATGTTACTATAACGACAATCAACCAAAAACAAAGAAACCTTTGCACGAGTGTGGTACCAAAGAATGAAGCAATATAAAGTATTGAGACAATCCGCCTCCCTACTTATGCCATTAAGGGTCATCTGTATCGCTTTGCTACCCACTTTCTCATCTGCCAATGGTTCACTGGCAATCACTGTTGAACAACTTTCACAACAACTTAAAAGTTCATCCCTTCCTATTATTCTTGATGTCCGTCCTATTAAAGACTATCAAAAAAACCACCTTCCCAATGCACGCGCTTTTCCTGCCAGTTGGACCTATGCCAATGAACAACTCAGTGGTCGCCTCACGCCTCCTTCAACTTTTCAAGAAAAAGTACAAAAAACCGGCCTCAATACTCAGCAAAATATAGTAATTTATGACAATGGCAACCTTTTTGATGCAGCACGGGTATTTTGGGCACTAGAGGTATATGGATTTTCCAATATTGCCCTACTCAACCAAGGATACCAAGGGTGGCAAAAACAGCATAAACCTCTTACCACTGAAACCCCTAATTTTTCTCCTTCAAACTATGTGGTCACCATCAATCAAGAACGGCTTGCCAGCAAATTCACCACCCAACTGGCCACGCTTAACCCCAATACCATTATTATTGATGCCCGTCTCCCACAATTTTACTTTGGTAAAGTTTCCATGGCAAAACGCAAAGGCCACATTCCAACCGCTATCAACCTCCCCGCAAAACTTAATATCATTGAACACAATGGCAATAAACAGATCAAATCCATGCAAGCCCTCAAGAAAGTCTATCAAGGCATTCCTCAAAATGCCAAAATCATCACTTACTGCTCTTATGGTAAAACCTCTGCCATTAACTATCTCGTGCTGCGGATGCTAGGGTTTGATGTTGCCAACTACGATGCCTCTTGGAAAGAGTGGGGCAATGATTTCAACCTACCTGTTGAGCTTAATCCTAACCCTGTACCTAACGCTACTCAAACCCACTCATCACAAACAATCCGACCATGATCTGGCATAAGCTCAAACTGCGTACACAGTTACTGGTTTTCACCGCTGGCATTATCACGCTCATCACCCTAGCCAACTTAGCCCTTGCCCAATGGTTAGACAAACAAGAACGACAAACCATTGCCATTGAGCTTTCTTCCTCTCTAAACAAAGCGCTAAGCCAAGACCTGCTTCGAGCACTGGTCAACAACAGAGCGGACAGCTTATCAGACCTTTCATTCCGCCTCTCCAACTTCAACTCCATTGAAAATGTGGTGCTGCTCAATGCGCAAGGCAAGGCGGTGTATGCATACAACCGCCATCAACCGCTTAGCGCCTCGTTACAACAGAGAGCGACGGACACCCCCACTTTTTTTCAGCACTTTCTTTTGGTTAAACACCCACTGAAGGTGAACCAATATACCTATGGTGAGGTGATCTATTTCATCAACCTCAAACAGCTCACTACCCAACTCGATGAAAAAATGATGTGGTTGCTAATTACTTTCCCCATTGAGCTATGGTTCGGCTTCCTATTGGCTTGGTGGATGGTCAAAACCTTTACTGCGCCCATTCATCAATTGGAACAGGCTATGCGTCACTGGGATCCTGAGTACTGTCTTCCACCCCTTCAAACCCGATCAGAAAACGAAATAAAACACCTATTTGACGGTTTTAACCAACTGGTTCACACCGTATGCACCACCACGCAACAACTGCGTTACCAAAGCGAACACGATCAGCTCACAGGCCTATACAACCGCTTCTACATCGAGCAACAACTGCTCATCTTACTCAAGCAAGACACCAAAAACCAACACGCACTCATCTACTTTGACCTTGACCAATTCAAACTGATCAATGACAGTACCAGTCATATTGGCGGCGATGAACTGCTCAAAATGGTGGCCAACTACTTTCAAAACTTGCTACCCAAGCAAGCTCTCCCTGCCCGCACAGATGGCGATGACTTTCAAATCCTTCTGCCCAACACCACTACCGAAGCTGCTCAAAATATTGCTCAAAATCTGCAACACTACTTTAAAGACTTTCGTTTTGTTTGGGAATCTCACACCTACAGTGTTTCTGCAACGCTTGCCGTGGTCTGTTTCCAGCCTCATCAATACACACTAGATAAGCTGATCAAAACAGCAGATGCCGCCTTCTATACGGCCAAATCCAGAGGACATAACCAACTCTACCTGCTACAAAACCGAGATACACTCACTGAACAATATCAAACCCAAGCCAATATTGCCCGTGACATTAAAGAGGCACTACAAAATAATGGCATTCAACCTAGCGGGGTAAGGTTTGAGCTCTATGCCCAAATTATCAAACCTTTACAAACAAAACATAACAAAATCAGTTACGAAATCCTAATTCGCATGTGGGATGCCGAAGGCAACTTTATCATGCCAGATCAGTTCCTGCCCACAGCTCAACGCTATCAATTAATGGCCGAAATCGATATTTGGGTGCTCAAACGCTATCTACAGCTGATAGAACAACATCCCGAGCACCTGCAGCACCTACACCATGTTCACATCAACTTGGCAGGCGCTACCCTCAACGACTACCGCTACCAAAATTTTGTCAAGCAAGCCATGAATCAATATGATTTTCCATGGGAGAAGCTCAATTTAGAGCTCACAGAAACCTCCGCTGTAGGCAGTTTTAGTCAAGCTCGAGACTTTATCTCTTGGTTAAAAAAACATGGAATTGAACTGGCATTAGATGACTTTGGTACAGGGATGTCCTCCTTTGAATACCTAAAAAGCCTGCCCTTTGATGTGGTCAAAATTGATGGCTCTTTTATTAAAGACATGCACACTGACCCCACCGACCATGCGGTAATTCGCTATATTCAAGAAATTGCCAGCTTAAGAGGACAAGAGACCGTGGCAGAATATGTGGAAACCCAAGCAGATGTGGAAGCCCTTACCCAAATTGGCATCACCTATGGCCAAGGCTATCACCTCGGTAAACCACAACCCCTTACGAAAATTTTATAATCCACCATGTTGCCACTGCGTGCACTCATTCAATTTAGCCAACAACAGAAAACCCGAGGACACCGTGGCTT
>CAYOOU010000131.1:1716-3623 GCA_964405635.1 uncultured Piscirickettsiaceae bacterium | reverse complement strand
TGGCAGTGTGGTTAGAGCATTTTGAGAAGTGGGTGTTTCCGCCAGTTTGTGTGTTGAGTGGTGAGCCGAGTGTTAAGTTTGATTTGGGTGAGGCCGCTTTGCTCGCTTTGCAGCCTGTGAAGCGAGGGTGTCGTTGCTGTGGTTTGCCACTGCCCAATACAGTTAAGCCCAATAGTTGTTGTGGAAGTTGTTTGCAATCGCTCCCTTTTTTTGATGAGACGGTGGCGGGATTTGAGTATGACAAGGTAATGAGAGACTTGATTTTGCGGTTTAAATTTAACCCTGAACCGCATTTGAGTCGGTTGTTGTTTGAGTTGTTTTATTCGATTCGCAAAGAGATGCTCTTGTCATTGGGTGTGGAGGCGATAGTACCGGTGCCTAGCCATCCCAATCGCCTGCTGGAGCGAGGGTTTAATCCAGCTTTGGAATTGGCCAAACCTTTAGCAAAGGTGCTTAGGGTGCCTTTGTTACCCTTTGCGGTGGCACGAGTGAGGGAGACACCACCCCAATCTTCTTTACCCTTGGCGGCACGAAAGCAGAATTTAAAAGGGGCGTTTCAGGTAAAACCAGAGGTTTTTCAGGGGCTGCATACGGTGTTGTTGGTGGATGATGTGATGACAACGGGTCACACTTTGTCCGCTTTGGCTGAGGCGATAAAAGCAGAAAGTGGTGTGCAGCGAGTGGTGAATGCAGTGGTGGCAAGGCGAACAAAGGGTGGTTAGCCCTTAGTTTGTGCGATAGTGTTTTACTTTGGTGCTTACGGGGAGGGTGCTTGGCAAAGATCTACTTATAATTTTACTAAGTAATTGAAAATATATATTTTTATTTCATTGGTGTTATATTTGCTTATTTTGATTAACTGGATCATATTGTTCAACTTTTTCAAAATAATTAGTTAAGAGAGAATAAGAATGTCTTATTTAGAACCC
The DNA here is from genome assembly GCA_964405635.1 of uncultured Piscirickettsiaceae bacterium. Lineage (GTDB taxonomy): Bacteria > Pseudomonadota > Gammaproteobacteria > Thiomicrospirales > Thiomicrospiraceae > JALUXI01. The sequence continues at coordinate 2,694 of CAYOOU010000131.1, read as the reverse complement.
AATGAGTTTGTTAAAAAGATGGTGGATGTCGGTGAGGCGAAGGTGTATATGTCCACCAAAGATACCCTGATTCGTGCCATTATGGCGGGGGCAATTTTGGCTTTGGCGGCGGTGTTTGCCATTACGGTGGCGATGAAAACAGGATCGCCTCTATTGGGGGCGGTGCTGTTCCCGGTTGGATTTATTATGCTTTATTTGATGAAATTCGATCTGCTGACAGGGGTGTTTACCCTGGTGCCTTTGGCGTGGCTGGATAAGCGACCAGGGGTGACAGGCAAGCAGGTATTGCGTAACTGGGGCTTGGTGGCTTTAGGGAATTTGATTGGTGCGCTAACCGTGGCCTTTATTATGGCTTTTATTTTACCTATGGGTTTACCTCTCCAGGGGGAGCCATAGCCGACAAAGTAAGCCATATTGGTGAAGCGCGAACTTTGGGCTATCAATCGCACGGTACAGAAGGGTGGTTTACGGTATTTATTCGTGCCATGCTCTGTAACTGGATGGTTTCTATGGGGGTTGTGGCGGCCATGATTACCACGGATACCATTGGTAAAATCTGGGCGATGTGGATGCCGATTATGCTCTTCTTCTTTATGGGGTTTGAGCACTCCATTGTCAATATGTTCTTGTTCCCTTTTGCTTTGATTATGGGTGGGGACTTTACCGTGATGGATTACCTTTTATGGAATGAGCTCCCTGTTGCTTTGGGTAACTTGATTGGTGGCCTGCTGTTTGTAGGGATTCCTCTTTACTATACCCATGTAAAAACCAGCCCTGAGCGTAACCTCAAGCGTTAAGCATTATCGGAGTCCTTTACACGAGATGAATCCACGGATAAAAATGGTTCACTTGTGTAAAAGTCTCACTGGGAGAAATAAATGGGCACAACCTTAAAAGTAAAATCAGCCACGGCTTCTGATAAAGGGCGTAAAGCCACAAATCAAGATGCCTGCGGCATCCGTGTGCCAGAAGAGCCTT
>CAYOOU010000131.1:0-1616 GCA_964405635.1 uncultured Piscirickettsiaceae bacterium | reverse complement strand
GGGCGTAAAGCCACAAATCAAGATGCCTGCGGCATCCGTGTGCCAGAAGAGCCTTTATTGACCACAAAGGGCATAGCGCTGGTTTTGGCAGATGGCATTAGCAGCAGTGAGGTGAGCCAAGAGGCGAGTCAAACAGCGGTTTCGGCATTTTTGACCGACTATTACGATACTTCAGAGTCTTGGTCAGTCAAGCAATCCGCCTCTTCAGTGATTAAAGCGATTAATGCTTGGCTCTATGGTCAAACTCGGAATAGCCCCTATCGCTATTACAAGGATAAGGGGTATGTGTGCACCTTTAGTGCATTGATTCTCAAAGGGAATACGGCGCATATTTTTCATATTGGAGACTCCCGAGTCTATCATCTGCATAACGGGCAGGTAGAGCAGTTGACTGAGGATCATCGCAAGGTGATTTCGGCAGAAAAAAGCTACTTGAGTCGTGCTTTGGGGGTGAATGATCGGGTAGAGGTTGATTACCTTACCATGCCCTATGTGCCAGGTGATGCATTTTTGCTGGTCACAGATGGCATCTATGAGTTTGTGCCAGAGCGAGATTGGCAGATACTGGTTCAGCAAACAGAGGGCAATATGGCTGAAGTGGCACAACAGATTGTGGAGTTGGCTTATCAAAAGGGCAGTGATGATAACTTGAGTGTGGTGCTAGCAGAGGTTGTCATTTGCCCTCAGCGTGATGAGAAAGAGCGTTTGCAAGCGTTGACTACTTTGCCTTTTCCCCCACAGATTCAGCCGAGAATGGCATTTGATGGCTATCAAATTTTACGAGAGATTCATGTTTCTCACCGTAGTCATGTCTATTTGGCGGAAGATTTAGAGAGCGGTAAACAGTTGGTGCTCAAAATGCCTTCCAGTGAGATGCGTGAGAATGCAGCGTATCTGGAGCGCTTTATGCTGGAAGAGTGGGTGGCACGAAGAATCAATAGCCCCCATGTACTCAAGGCTTGTGAGCAGACCCGTAAGCGAAATAATCTCTACTCGGTGACAGAGTATGTGGAGGGCGTGACGCTTCGGCAGTGGATGCTGGATAATCCCAGTCCTAATTTGGAGAGCGTGCGTAAGATTGTAGAACAGGTGGCAAAAGGGTTGCGGGCTTTTCACCGTCAAGAGATGCTACATCAAGATTTGCGGCCAGAAAATATTATGATTGACCAGAACGGCACGGTAAAAATCATCGACTTTGGTGCTGTGCGGGTGGCTGGGCTGATGGAGTTGAATCATTTTATTCTGGAAGAGGATATTCTGGGTACAGCACAATACACTGCGCCCGAGTACTTTTTGGGAGAGATGGGCACTGAGCAGTCGGACCTGTTCTCTTTGGGGGTGATTACCTATGAGATGTTGAGTGGCCGCTTGCCCTATGGAGTGGAAGTGGCCAAGGCTCAGACACGATTACAGCAGAAGCGGCTCACCTATCATTCAGTGATGGCGGAGGATAAGGCGATTCCTGTCTGGGTGGATGGCGCCATTCACAAGGCAGTGCAGGTGTTTCCAGAGAAACGGTATGATGAGATCAGTGAGTTTATTTATGATTTGCGTCACCCGAATCCCAAACTGATTTCAAAAGAACGCCCACCTTTAATTGAGCGGAGTCCAGAGAA
>CAYOOU010000130.1:0-3716 GCA_964405635.1 uncultured Piscirickettsiaceae bacterium | reverse complement strand
TGCCTTGTTGCAGCATTAACAGGCGATCCACCCCTAAAGCAATGCCACTGCAAGGGGGCAAAGGGCTTTCTTCCAAGGCTTCAATCAAAGCACTGTCTGGCAGGACTGGGGATTTTAATAACTTTTTTCGCTCTGCCAATTCTTTTTCAAAAGCGGCTTGATAAGATTCTGCTTGTTGCAATTCCAAATAGCCATTGGCCAGCTCCATGCCATCGATATACACCTCCACCCGCTGTACCAGCCAAGATTTTTCTGGATGTGTCTGTGCTAAAGAGGCGATATGGTTTGGAAACTCAATGACACAACTGATTTGCCGCTCCCCTTCCGCGGTGCTTCCCAGCTTAGGCTCAATCACCTCTGTTAAAAGCAGTTGCTCCCATAGAATTTTATCCGACGCATCGACCCCTACAATCTCTGGCAAACCTTGCTGTTGATAGGCTTGAAAACAGGTTTCTGCTGAGGCGTGGTAAATGTCCTCAATCCCCAGATGTTGCTGAAAGAGCTGCTGATAGGTGATCGTCTCTGCCGACAATTCCACTTCCAATACCGCTCGACACAAATCCACCGTTTCCGCTATCAAATCCTGCAAACTAAAGCCCAGCCGATACCACTCCAACATGGTAAATTCTGGCTGATGCCTCGGACTAAGATCACCGTCCCGAAAAACCTTACCCAGATAAAACAGATCTCCCGCGCCCGTAGCCAATAACCGCTTCAGTGGATACTCTGGTGAAGTGTGGGCATAAACAGTCTGCAGCTCAGCAGAACCAGGTAGATGTAGTTGCGCTTGCACACAGTCAAGGTGGGCATCAGGCGTTCCATAAGGGCTGAAAATAGGCGTATCCACCTCCACTACGCCCCGTGCATAAAAAAACGCCCGCAGCTGTTGCAACAGTTGCGAGCGCTTTTGTAACATGGGCCAGTCAGCCCCCTGCTTCAATTGCAAAGGACTCATTTGAATCCTTTGCATGAGTGAGGCGCAAGCAAAAAATGAGATAAAATTTCTCTGTTCGAGGCGGGAGTCGTAGCTAATAGCCAGCTATTAGCAAGACTTCCAACGATGAACAGGGGAATTTTAGCCATTTTTAGCTGTGCATTCATCTCGTGCGAAGGATTCATTTATTTCGCCCGTGAAACATACTCCCCAGTTTGGGTGTTTACAATGACCTTCTCTCCAATCTGTACAAACAGTGGCACCTGCACCACGGCCCCGGTTGAAAGGGTAGCAGGCTTACCACCCGTTCCAGCGGTATCCCCTTTCAAACCTGGGTCAGTATCGACCACCTCTAAAGTGACCTGCTTAGGCGGCTGAACAGAAATTGGCTCACCATTCCACAAGGTTACCGTGCACAAATCCTGCTCAATCAAAAACTTCTCTACATCCGCCACAGCAGATCTGGACGCTTGATACTGGTCAAAAGTTTCTGGATCCATAAAGTGCCAAAACTCACCATCGGTATAAAGATACTGCAAATCGGTATCGATCACATCTGCGGCTTCCACCTTTTCGCCAGACTTAAAGGTCTTTTCCAACACTCGACCGGTCATTAAGTTGCGGTACTTTACACGGTTAAATGCCTGCCCTTTTCCAGGCTGTACAATGGTATTATCCAAAATGGTACAAGGCTGGCCATCCATTAAGAACTTCAAACCGTTTTTAAATTCATTGGTACTGTAAGTTGCCATGTCTTTTCTCACTTAATCTCGTAAAATAGTCGCCATATTCTAACCGACGGTCACCTTTTTTACCAGTTATGCACTTTAAGTCCACTGCCGACTTGGCAACCTACTTACAACTCACAACAGAAGACCTTGCCACCTTAGGAATTGACCCTGACAGCGACTTTGCTCTGAAAGTGCCCAAACACTTTGCCGAGCAAATGCGTCAAGGCAATCCGCAAGACCCCTTGCTGTTGCAAGTGCTTCCCCGCGAGCTAGAAAAGCAGAGGGTTCCCGGCTTTAGCCAAGATCCTGTAGGTGACCTAAAGGCTAACCCTACACCTGCACTTTTGCACAAATACCATGGCAGAGCCTTACTGATGACCAGCCCTCGCTGTGACATCCACTGCCGCTACTGCTTTCGCCGCCACTTTCCCTATGAAAGCCAAATCAACCAACGTCACTGGCAAACTGCTCTGCAACAAATCGCGCAAGACACCAGTCTGCAAGAGATAATCCTCAGCGGCGGAGATCCCATGACCCTCAGCGAGCCCCAGCTGCTACACCTCAGCCAGAAAATTGAGGCCATTGGGCATATCCACACTCTTAGAGTTCACAGCCGAACGCCCATTGTGGCACCAGACAAGGCACCTCAAAATGCCTGGTTAGATTTCTGTCAAACCAGCCGGCTAAAAATTGTGCTGGTGGTTCACTGCAATCACCCCCAAGAGCTCTCTGAGCACACTGCAAAACTGCTCCAGCGTTACCAGCAAGCCGGCATCACTTTACTCAATCAGAGCGTGCTATTAAAAGGCATCAACGACCAAACCGAAATCCTTGAGCAACTGAGCCACGCCCTCTTCCAACAAGGCGTACTCCCCTACTACCTACACCAACTTGATAAGGTCAACGGCGCCGCTCACTTTGAAGTATCCGACTCAAAAGCCCAAGCGCTTATCCAACACCTCCGCCAACACCTTCCTGGCTATCTTGTTCCCAAGTTAGTCAGAGAAGTAGCGGGAACGGGTTTTAAACAACCTATTCAATAGACCCTGAACCAGTTAGTAAGGTCACGGATTCCGATTTACTTCTACCCTTTACTGTTTAATGACAGAAGTATCACTGCCAACATTCACTTGAGTACCGTTACTGGCAACAAAAGCAGCTGCTGCAGTCTGCATTGAAGTAGTCACTGCAAGGGAGGCGGAAGGGTCTAAAATCGATTTATGCGTACCTGCTGTATATCGAATCACACCATTAATAGTCGTACTCCCCGTTACAGTTGCAGTAATAGTCTGCAAATTCTGCAAAGTGATCCAAGGTTCTGTGCCTGCCAGCGGAGCAGTGGACACACGGTTGGGAATAACTTGGTCTGAGGTCCCTTCATTACCGTCACCTACAACCTCAAGCATTAGCGTAGGCACTGTAATACCCGACAGCATATTGACAGGATCCCCAGAATCCACAATAGTTTGAGCAGCAAGTAAGAACTGCGCATATTCAGCTGAACCAGGTTCAATGCCTACTTTTTTCAACCCTTCATTGATCACTGACCCGAATGTTGCAGAATTTGCCAAAATATAAGGAGCTTGCAAACCAGACATAGCAAAAACAGCCGCCTTTAAATCTGGGGCACGCTTAACAAACCCAGCCCCAACCATGCCTCCTAAAGAGTGACCAATAAAGCTGACTTTACTACCATCAATAGATGCACCAGAAACATTGGATAAAGCGGATTTTAACTGAACCAAATCACTGATGGCTTGACGCATATTGTCTCTTGTGGTCAGCAAACTGGTAAGCTGAATAAAGTGTGTTCCAGAGCTATCAACCACACCATCCTGCCCAGCACCAATCACTTGGTTTAAGCTATTTTGCGACACCAAATCTAAATCAAAAGTGCGCTCCTTACCTGACTGATAAAAAGGTGAAGTCGTATCCGTAATCCCATGCAATGGCATATCAATGGCCACTGCGACATAACCTGCTTGTGCCAAGCTATCTGCTAAGGCTAATACATGAGTACGGTTGCCCGTAATGCCATGCTGAAAAATAAC
>CAYOOU010000129.1:0-3738 GCA_964405635.1 uncultured Piscirickettsiaceae bacterium | reverse complement strand
CGATGGCATCATATTTTTTTTCTGCTTGCATGGGGTCGTCAATAATCCCATGCTTATACCACTTACTTTCTTCTGCATGATCCACCCAAGGGTCATAGACATCAACATTTGCACCAAAGTCTTTTAGTTCTTCAATAATATCCACAACCTTAGTATTTCGCATATCAGGGCAATCTTCTTTAAATGTTACCCCTAGCACTAAAACATTACTGCCTTTAATTCTTTTGCCAGCTTTTATCATATGTTTTATTGTCTGGTCAGCTATATACTTACTCATCCCATTGTTTATTTGTCTTGAAGCAAGAATCAAGTTGGGCTTATAGCCCAGCTCTTCAGCCTTAAATGTCAAATAATATGGATCGACACCAATACAATGCCCTCCCACTAAACCAGGCGTTAACTTTATAAAATTCCACTTAGTAGCGGCAGCCTCTAATACTTTATTTGTATCTATTCCCATTTCCCCAAAAATGAGAGCCAACTCGTTTATCAAAGCGATATTTACATCACGCTGGGTATTCTCAATAATCTTTGAGGCCTCTGCAACTTTTATGCTTGGAGCTAGATAAGTTCCAGCAGTGATAACTGATTTATATAAATCATCAACTTTTTTTGCTATCTCAGGGGTTGAGCCAGATGTTACCTTTAAAATTTTCTTGACTGTATGTTCTTTATCACCTGGATTTATCCGCTCAGGAGAATACCCACAATAAAAATCCTGATTAAATTTTAAACCTGAAGTTTTTTCCAATTCTGGCACACAAATTTCTTCTGTTACACCTGGGTAAACTGTTGATTCATATATAACAATATCCCCTTTTTTAAGCACAGTGCCAATAGTTTTCGATGAATTAATTAAAGGCGTTAAGTCTGGCCTATTTGCAGAATCTATAGGGGTAGGAACTGTCACTATATAGATACTACAATCTTTAGCATCCTCTATATCACATGTATATTGAATATTATTACTCACAGATTCTAATAGTTCATCTTCAACCTCTAGGGTTCTATCATGCCCTTCTCTCAATTCATTTATTCGTTGTTGATTAATGTCAAACCCTATAACAGGAAACTTTTCAGCAAACGCAGCTGCCAATGGCAAACCAACATACCCCAAACCAATCATACAAATTTTTTGTGACATTTATCTTTCCTTACAAATAGTTTAAGAATTACTCTACAGTAACTGATTTTGCTAAATTCCTAGGCTGATCCACATCTGTGCCTTTAATCAATGCCACATGATAGCTTAATAACTGAAGCGGGATATTAAAGGTAATGGGGGCAGTTATTCTACCTACATTTGCGGTGGCTTTTATGATAGTCACCCCCTCTTCTTTACCAATATTGCTTTTTTCATCTTCAAAGACAATCATCTGTCCACCTCTGGCTTTGACCTCTTGGAGATTAGATTTGAGCTTTTCAAGCAGGTCATCATGTGGTGCAATGGCGATAACGGGCATTTTTTCATCAATCAGAGCCAAAGGGCCATGCTTAAGTTCGCCAGCGGGGTAGGCTTCTGCATGGATGTAACTAATTTCTTTTAGTTTGAGTGCACCCTCCATGGCAATGGGGTACATGGTGCCTCGCCCTAGAAAGAGGGCGTTTTGTTTATCGGCAAAGGATTGGGCTAGCTGTTCTATGGCGGTTTCATGCATGAGCGCCTTCTGAATCAGTGTGGGCAGTTTTTGTAGCCCTTGCACAATTAGTGCTTCTCGCTCTTTTGATAGAGTGCCTTTGACTTTGCCGATGCCGGTCATTAGCAGTGCTAAGGCAACCAGTTGTGTGGTAAAGGCTTTAGTGGAGGCAACACCTATCTCGGGCCCCGCATGGGTGAGAAAGGTTAAATCTGATTCACGAGTTAAACTGGACTCAGGTACATTACAAATGGTTAGTGTCGGGATGGCTTTTTCATTTTTTAAGGATTTAACCTGTTGCAGTGCAGCGAGGGTGTCGGCTGTTTCGCCTGATTGACTAATGGTAATAAACAGGGCGTTGTTTTGAATCACAGGGTGGCGATAGCGGTATTCGCTGGCAACTTCCACTTGGCAAGGGAGTTGAATAATGTCTTCAAACCAGTATTTGGCGACTAGGCCTGCGTGATAGCTGGTGCCACAAGCAATAATCTGCACTTTATCAATGCTGTGAAAGATTGACTCAGCTTGATGCCCAAAGGCATTAACCAACACTTCTGTTTGAGTGATGCGCCCTTCTAGGGTGTCCATTACTGCTTGTGGTTGCTCAAAGATCTCTTTGTGCATATAGTGGCGGTGCTCACCTAGCTCTACTGCAGATGCTGAAAGTGTAGATTGTTTGATGGGACGCTCCACAGCTTGCCCATCCGCATTATAGATTTGCAGGCTGTCTTTTTGAATACAGGCGACATCGCCCTCTTCCAGGAAGATAAAGCTTTGGGTGACGGGAAGCAGTGCTGAAACATCGGAGGCAATAAAGTATTCGCCAATGCCCACACCAATGACTAGAGGACTGCCTTTTCTGGCAGCAATAAGGTGATTTGGGTCTTTGGGTGAGATAACGCCAAGAGCGTAGGCACCTTTGAAGGTTTGAATGGCATTTTGCACCGCAGTAAGGAGGCAGTCTTGCGCCTGCATTGCGGCATGAATGGCATGCGCCACCACTTCTGTATCGGTTTCTGAAGTGAAGCGATAGCCTTGTGCCAATTGCTGTTCTTTGAGGGTTTGGTAGTTTTCAATAATGCCATTATGCACCACCGCTATCTCATTATTACAAATATGCGGGTGTGCATTATTTTCTGCGGGGATACCATGTGTTGCCCAACGAGTGTGGGCAATGCCGGCAGTGCCTTCAAAAGGCGGTTCGCTAGATTGAATTTTGTCGGCAAGGGCTGCAATTTTGCCTAGAGATCGGCAGCGGATAATCTGGTGTTGTTCATTGAGTAGGGCTATGCCTGCTGAGTCATAGCCTCGATACTCAAGCCGTTTTAGCCCTTCTAGTAAAATAGGCGTAATATTGCGCTCAGCGATACCGCCAACAATTCCACACATGTAAAACTTTCTCTGTTCTTCAAACGAAGGTGGATTATAGACCTGCCCTCTTCATCTGTCAAAGGGCAAACTAGGGTTTATGCATAGAAAAATTTAATTGGAAACTTTGCTTACACCTAAGCCGTGACCGTCACATAAGTAGTCTACAGAGTCGATAATTTTTAGTTACAATAATACATTGCTGTTACGGTTGCCATTCTGGAGGTGAAATAATGAATAAAACCAAAGTTGATGATATGCTGATTGAAATGATCAGCCCTAAAATTAAGGAAATAGAGGAAAAGTTCTCTAATGGTGGTGCTTTAACCCAGGATGATATCAATACGCTATTGCTTAAATCTCAATACAATCACATCAATCATTTGGATGCGAAGCTTAATGAAGTGACTGAAAGTGTTGCCTCACTGGAACACAAATTTTTAATGCTAGAACAAAAATTTGAAAACCTAGAGGAAAAATTTGAAGCTTTCAAACGAGAAGTCTCTAGTGATATTGAAAACTTAGAGCAAAGACTAGAAGTAACTATTCAAAAAGCCTTGAATAAAAATATGATGATGCTGATAGTCGTGATCGGTGCCTTCCTGACTTTGTCCAAAATTATTGATAAATTTTGAACGGAATAAATAGATGAATCAAGACCCGACAGAACTCGAACATTTTAATCGCCAAGCCCATATCTGGTGGGATACGGAGGGTGAGTTTGGGGCTCTGC
>CAYOOU010000128.1:0-3771 GCA_964405635.1 uncultured Piscirickettsiaceae bacterium | reverse complement strand
AATTATATGCCTAGCCAGATTCGCTATGATGAACAGATGCGGCAATATTTTCAGATGGGATGGGACCAGTTCCAAGACGAGCTGGCAAATGGAGAAAAAGAGGAGAATAAATCCCCTTGGCGTAGCCGGTTTGCTTGGACCTTTATGGCGCTGATTGCAGGACTGGGAACGGCCAGCTTAATGATTCAAGAGATGGAGCGCCGAGAGTCTGTCGAGCCAGCTAAGCCTTCTGTGGCTTCCATCAGAGCTGAAACTGAGCCTAAAGAAATAAAAACAGAAAACAAACCTGCAAAAAACAGCGAAAAAACCGCTGAAATTACCAAAATTCCCAGTCCTGACTTGGTAGAAGCTGAAACGCCTCAGCAAAAGCAACCATCTGATTCTCTTCGACTGTTGTCTGGTGCTGCCGAAACCTCTGAGCCCAATATAGCGCCCTCTCAAAACCTTGAGACTGCTGCTCCGGCCACCGAGAAAAAGCCCAATAAAAAAATTATGCTTACTAAGGAGCCCTCAGCAGAGAGCCTCTCCTTGCTCAACCCTGATGCCCGTGAGGACCTTAAACAACTTAAACAGCAAACTCAGTCACAAGCTCCCATTGCGTTACAGCCCCTAATCAAAAGCCCCATAAAAATTCTGCAAGCGGTACTGGCTGAAAAAATTGAAAATCGCCAGCCTATTAACCCGCTCAGCTCCCCAGTTCCTAAATATATCCGCCAGGTCTACTTCTTTACGCAGGTACAAAATGCTAAAGGACAAACGCTTTATCATCGCTGGCTCTATCAAGGAAAAGTGATGGCTGAAGTCCCGTTAAAAATTGGCAGCAATCAGTACCGAACCTGGTCTAGCAAACACCTTAGCAGTGCTTGGGCAGGAAGATGGACAATTGAAGTTTTAAATGAACAAAAACAGCCTGTCTATCGTTATCAATTTAACTATATTAGGTAGAGCCCTTTGCACGAGATGAATCCACGGCTAAAAATGGCTAAAATTTCCCTACTCTTCGTTGGAAAACTGGGCAATAGCGGGCTATTCCCTGCGTTTTCCGCCTCGACTAGGAAAATTTTATCTCATTTTTAGCTCGCGTCTCACTCATACAAAGGACTCTAGTAAAAACTATGAACCGTAAAACTGCTTTAATTCTGACTTTAACCGCCACCCTGAGCGCAGGGTGTTCAACCGTACAACCTCCTAAACAAACCCACAAAGATGTCTGCCAACTCTTTCAATACAATAAAGAGTGGTACGAAGCAGCAGATAAGTCAGAAAAGAAGTGGGGCATTCCTAAAGCTATTTTATTGGCATTTGTCCACCAAGAGTCTCGTTTTAAAAATGATGCGCAACCTCAACGAGACTATTTTTTAGGCCTGATTCCACTGCCACGACGCAGTTCTGCCTATGGTTACTCTCAAGCCAAAGATGGTGCTTGGTCTGACTACCAAAGATACACTGGCAATCGATTTGCCAGCCGTGATGATATTACCGATGCAATGGACTTTATTGGCTGGTACAACTATATGAGCCACAAAAAATTGGGGATTTCTAAAAGAGATGCTAAACGGCTCTATTTGGCCTATCACGAAGGGCGCGGAGGGTATCGCCGTAAAACCTATTTGAAAAAGCCTTGGCTTATTAAAGTTGCGGATAAGGTGGCAAGACAAGCCACAACCTACCAAAAACAAATTAACCGCTGTGGCAAACGCTACCAGTGCACAGATCCTTGGCCCTTTTGCCGCTAGACACAAAAAAGCCGCTTATTAAAGCGGCTTTTTAAGAGGGAAGAAAAGCGTCTTACCCTTTAAACTTTTCAACCACGAGTGAGGCGTTGGTGCCACCAAAGCCAAAGCTATTACTCATAATGCGATCAAGACCCGCATTCTCTTCAAGCTCTGTCACAATTGGCATCCCTTCACACTCAGGATCTAAGTTCTCAATATTAATGGAAGGCGCAATAAAGTCATTTTCCATCATAAGCAAGCTATAAATCATCTCATGCACACCAGCCGCGCCTAAAGAGTGACCGGACATGGACTTGGTCGAGCTGATTTTGGGGATCTTTTCTCCAAATACCTGACGAATCGCTGCCGCTTCTTTGGTATCTCCTACCGGGGTAGAAGTTCCATGAGGGTTGATATAGTCAATATCACCATTTACGGTAGAAAGTGCCATCTCCATACAGCGCACCGCACCTTCACCTGAAGGCGCAACCATATCATAGCCATCAGAGTTGGCCCCATAGCCCACAATTTCTGCATAAATTTTAGCGCCACGGTCTAGGGCGTGTTGCAGCTCTTCCACCACAACCATACCGCCACCACCGGCAATCACAAAGCCATCACGGTCAGCATCATAGGCACGAGAAGCCTTTTCTGGACAGTCGTTATACTTAGAAGAGAGTGCACCCATGGCATCAAACAGCACCGACATGGTCCAATGCAGCTCTTCACCACCACCGGCAAACACCATATCTTGTTTACCCATCTGAATCTGCTCATAAGCATTACCAATACAGTGTGCACTGGTTGAGCAAGCAGAGCTAATGGAGTAGTTTAACCCTTTAATTTTAAAGGGAGTCGCCAAACAGGCGGAAACCGTACTTCCCATGGTGCGCGTGACCATATAAGGTCCTACCCGACGCACACCTTTAGCGCGGGCTATCTCTACCGCCTGAGTCGAGTTAGAGTTAGAACCTCCTCCAGAGCCGGCAATTAACCCAACACGAGGGTTAGAGTACTGCTCTTCTGTAAGGCCTGCATCCTTAATCGCCTGTTCCATGGCAATATAAGCGTATGCGGCTGCATCTCCCATAAAGCGGAGTTGTTTACGCGGAATATGGTCTTCGAACTTTAAGTTTTTAACTGCACCATGCACCTGTGAACGCAAGCCATTTTCTGCATATTCTGGTGCAAAGACAATGCCTGACTTGCCTTGACGCAAAGACTCAGCCACTTCCTCTTTATTATTTCCCAAGCTGGAAACAACCCCAATTCCTGTAATAACGACTCTTCTCATTTTAGAAACTATCCGTATTAGTGAATAATCCGACCTTTAGGTCCTCTGCAGAATAGATCTCACGACCATCTACATACAACCGAGCATCACCCAGTCCCATATAAAGCTTGCGCTTAATCACGCGCTTCATATCAATGACATACTCTACCTTTTTAGCCGTCGGCAAGACCTGACCAAAGAACTTAACATCGCCAACCCCTAAAGCTCGTCCATGACCAGGGCCGCCAGACCAGCCCAAGAAGAAACCGATTAACTGCCACATGGCATCAAGCCCCAAACAACCAGGCATCACAGGGTCGCCTTGAAAATGGCAGTCAAAAAACCATAAATCTGGTGTCACATCCAACTCTGCACGGATTTCACCCTTACCAAACTTCCCACCATCATCATTAATTAGGGTAATGCGATCAAACATTAACATAGGTGGAAGGGGCAGTTGTGCATTCCCAGAACCAAACAACTCCCCACGGCCGCAGGCAAGAAGTTCCTCTTTAGTGTAACTCGATTTTTGTTCCATAACGGTTCCCATTTAAAAAGTGTCGACCATTATAACAGGGACGAATTAAGGAGTACAAATTAGATAAATTGATGTAAATCAAGAAAGGGAAAAAATGGAACTTGAATAAACAGAAGCGTTAGAAAATAGCTAAAAAATCGAAGGTAGAAAAATAAAAACCGCAAGCTATTGAATAGCTGCGGTTAGAATCTGGTGCCGAAAGAGGGACTTGAACCCCCAACCTACTGATTACAAATCAGTTGCAC
>CAYOOU010000127.1:0-3815 GCA_964405635.1 uncultured Piscirickettsiaceae bacterium | reverse complement strand
TCTTCTAACTTTACAACATCATAGGCAGGTTCCTCATAAGGATGTGCGCGCTTTAAGGCCTCTACTGCCGCCTGAATGTAAGATACCTCACATACCATCTCTACTCGATACTCCTCCACAGTTTCCAGTTGCCCCACCTCTCCAATAAAGGCGCTACTGCCCGCCATCGGCTTAAACTGTCCCAATCCTTTTACCTGCCAGCTGCACTGCTCATAGTCACCGATCTGCCCAGCACCCGCTGCAAACATCGCCTGTTTGACCTGCTCCAAATGACTTTCTGGCACATAGAATCCAATTTTATACATCCTCACCTCCTAATCCATTAAAATAACCACCTCAAATTTAAGGAGACCACCATGCGAAACCTATTGATTGTCTTTATTGTTATTCTTGCCTTAGGTCTGACCTCTGCTGCAACTGGTATTGTTTTCTTTGCCAATGTTGCTGGGCTGATTGCTGCACTCGGGTTTATGTATCTCTACTTTAAAGACCGCCCAGAAGATGAGAGTGAAGCCGAAAAATTACGTCGCCGTAACTGGTATATTGTTTTCCTCATCGGTCTCCTCTTTGCCCTTATCTACGGTAGCCTTTGGAATGATAAAATCGGCGGCATGGTGTCGTAACAGCCATTAATAGGTTTCTAGCGCCAAACAGCGCAAGGAGCGATAGACAGCCCCTTGCGGCTTAAGCTGGCTCTCAAACAGACAGACCTTCTCAATTTCAATAAACAGCGGTGCTTCCGCTTCCGGCATCAATTTTACCTCTAAAGGCGCCTCGCCCCTTTTTAAATGCGCCAAAGTAATATGGGGAACATAGCGGTGAGTGGGTTTACCAAAGCCCAAAGCTTTTAAGTGCGCCCAAACCTCACTATGCAGATATTGCATCAAGAGCGTACAATCCAGCCGTGCCACTATGTGCCGCGGGTTTTTAGGAGAAGGAAAAGCCCCAAACTCCACAATTTCAGCCTCAAATGCACTCATGCCTTCGCTAAACCACTCTTTCATACTCTGCTGAACCGCTGCCACCAGCTCCGTTGATAACGCTTCTCCCAAAAAATAGAGTGTAATATGATAATTCTCTGGTGACACCCAACGCAGATTTTGTTGCCAATGTTCTGGCAACTGTGCTTTCAGTCGATTTGCCCATGTCTGCAACTGTAGCTGATCAGCTTTAGCCAGTGGCACCGCAATAAAACCTCGCACTTCACCCCTCCTTTTGTATTTATTATCAAACAGGATATAATACCCCACCTTCAAATAAAAACAGAGAGCTTTTAATAAACGATGAAAAAGTCTCAACTGATTACGCCCGAGGGCTATCAAAAACTAAAAGCCGAACTGGAACACTTGTGGCGAAAAGAGCGACCAGAGGTAACCAAAATTGTGAGCTGGGCGGCTAGCCTTGGGGACCGCTCAGAGAATGCCGACTACCAATATAATAAACGACGGTTGCGGGAAATTGATCGCCGTGTGAGATTTTTGCGCAAAACACTAGAAAATGTACAGATTGTTGCGTTTCACCCCCAACAGGAGGGCAAGGTCTATTTTGGCGCCTGGGTCACTTTGGAAGATGAAGCGGGCGAAACCCTCAAGTTTCACATTGTAGGACCTGAAGAAATCTATGGCGAGGAACAGTATGTTTCTATCAACGCGCCCATTGCCCGTGCCTGCATTGGCAAAGAAGAGGAGGATGAGGTGGTTGTGCATACCCCTGAAGGTAAAAAAAACTGGGTCATCACTCATATTACCTATGAGCAATCCAATTAGCTTTTTAAAGCAAGCCTCGCTTTTGAGCAAAGTAGGCTGTGAGATAAAAGCCTAACAGTATCAACAGCAGACGCCAAGGGACAGGCGTTGCATAAAGCACATCTACTATTAAAGGAACACCATGCTCCATTAAAACAGAGAATCCAAAGGTACTAAATACCACAAAGATGCTCAGCCGACCAAACAGTGGCAATGTTGCTATCTGCTTTTTTAACCACAACAGCAAGTCATTACCAAAAATAACCAAGAAAGTGGAAACCCAAGCAAAAGCCAACAATTCCAAATAAGGCTCAAGTAGATGGTTCAACCACATCAACCCTTGAAGCATTCCAGACTCAACTTGTTTCCAAAGCGTTTCCATCATCTCTTACCCTAGCTCTACAAAAGCATTTTTCTGAGCCTGCTGCTCCGCCACTGGCTCTGCCCACAAGTCATACTCATCGGCATCGGTAATCCGTACCGTTGCAAACTCTCCAGGATTCAGGTGATACGCATCGGGAATAAACACCAAGCCATCAATCTCTGGTGCATCGGCCATTGAGCGCGCTACCGCCCCCTCATCATCAATCTCATCCACCAACACCTGCATTACCTGACCAATTTTGGCCTGCATCTTTTCTGCACTGATTCTTTGTTGGGTTAGCATAAACCGTTCATAACGCTCCTGCTTCACCTCATCAGGCACTTGTTCTGCAATCTCATTCGCCACCGCGCCTTCTACTGGTGAGTATTGAAAACAGCCCACTCGATCTAATTTAGCCTCTTCCAAGAAATCCAATAGTGTTTGAAACTCCTCTTCAGTCTCCCCTGGGAAGCCAACAATAAAGGTAGAACGGATGGTCAAATTAGGCACTTGCGCTCGCCACTTTTGGATTCGCTCTAAGGTTTTCTCTACATTTCCAGGCCGCTTCATCGCCTTCAGCACTCGTGGGTGAGCGTGTTGCAGAGGCATGTCTAAATAAGGCAAAATCTTACCCTCTGCCATCAGCGGAATCACCTCCTCCACATTTGGGTAAGGATAGACATAGTGCAGTCGCACCCAAAACTCTTCCACGCCACCCAGCTCACCTAAAGCCTCAGACAAACCAAACATTGAAGTTTTTGTAGGACGGCCATCAGCAAAATCAGTGCGGTAGTTGAAGTCTACCCCATAAGCAGCCGTGTCCTGAGAGACCACCAGTAGCTCTTTTACGCCTACCTCTTTAAGGCGCTTTGCCTCAGCCAGCACTTCTGAAACTGGACGACTCACTAAATCACCCCGCATCGAAGGGATAATACAGAAAGCACAACGGTGGTTACACCCTTCAGAAATTTTTAGATATGCATAGTGTTTAGGGGTTAACTTTATCCCTTGCGGAGGCACCAAATCCACAAAAGGGTTATGCTCAGGTGGCGCAATGGCCTCATGTACCGCACTCAGCACCTCTTCATAGGCCGCGGGCCCTGATACGGCCATAACTTTTGGATGTACTTCGGTAATCACCTCTGACTTGGCACCCAAACACCCGGTGACAATCACCTTGCCATTCTCCTCCAAGGCCTCACCAATGGTGTCCAGCGACTCCTGCACCGCTGAATCAATAAAGCCGCAGGTATTCACAATCACCGTATCCGCCTCTTCATAATCATTGGTTAGGTGATAGCCCTCAGCCTTAAGCTGGGTAAGAATCCGCTCTGAATCTACCGTTGCCTTTGGGCAGCCCAAGCTCACAATGCCCACTGTTGGTTGTGCTTTAGACACCTGTTTTCCTCAAATTAAGTTAAAAATTGCATTTTACCAATTTCTCTTCCTAGTAGATTAAGAAGTTGTCATTTGATGGTGTAATGAAAACTATTCACTTAAATAGACTATGGAAGTTCATAGAAAAAACTTGCTCTGTCTGGATACATGGCATAGTTCATGCTTAAAAATCAATCGCTAACAAAAAAATACTATAGGAGATACGGGCATGACATTAACGCAATTGCTTTTCAAAAAGCTCAACCGCATTGGAATCATTTTTATAATAGGTGGAATTTTAATGATTGCACAGGCAGTTTTTGTACAAA
>CAYOOU010000126.1:2347-3888 GCA_964405635.1 uncultured Piscirickettsiaceae bacterium | reverse complement strand
AACTCTACTGAAGCTTTTAGGTCCTTTGCATCATAAGTTAAGTTTACAACCTTTTGTAGGCGTGACTTTTCATCTTGGTAGGCAACAATTTGTTGTTGATAAAGCGATATTTTTTGCTGCAAGAAATATAAACTAACTCCTTTATAAACACCAAAAAATAGAATAAAAAATGCCAGTAAAAAAACTCCCCCATAGACAGTTTGAGAAATTATCCGAAAACTAGAAACCTTTCTAAGGTATTCATTAGGATAATAAGTTGGGAGATTATGCTTGATTGTAAATAAAGTAAAAACCAACTGCCCAGTAAGCTCTTCAACGCTCTTACCTTTCTTTTGTAAAAGCGTCGGGAAATTAAGTGTAATAAAAAACCAATCCTCTTTTGACCAAGCTTTATTCAGGTAGTGCTCTTCAAAAAATAGTCGCCATGAATCTCTTTTTTGATTTAAAGAGTCTATCAGAATCATTGAGACAGGTGCATTATAAGGAACAATTTTTTGGTTATAAAGGTACTTTAAAGCGGCTTCACTTTCATACATCACCGCAGATTGAATGGCTTGCTCTGTTTCGAGCTGCTCATCCACCTTAAAATCTCGACTAATTCTTAACAGTCCATTAAAGTAAAACAATTGGCGGAAGCGGTATTTTGTAAGGCGAACCAATAAAAAAAATGGCGATTTTAATTTGCTCTTAGCAAGTTTAAGTTGAGGTCGAGCAACTTTATGAAACCACTGATCAACAATATATGAAATGGAATAGATACCACTCAAGTAAAGTTCAAGGTTTTCAATAGCTTGCAATAGCTCTGATATACGATCGTTTTTATGAACAATAGATTTTGAAAGCAACTCTTCTTTTGGGCGATTTTCCGTCTTACGAGTTACACCTGTCCATTGAAAACGCTTAAGCAGTATTCCCTCTCTATCAGCCCTTGCCTCTTCTAGCTGTAAATATTGCCCCTTCTCCCATGGGTAAAGCTTTGGTTTCCATTCAAAGGTAATGTCCTCATCCACTACATCCAATACCAAATAGAGCTGTTCAGACTTATCAATCTGGGCCAAAACGTTCTGAAGCTCTTCAATATCTGACCATTCAAAGAAAGGCACCTCCTTACCGTTCAGTTTCTTAGCATCAAAAAGGTAAACCCCTTCATCTTGAATATAGAGTGCTCGCTTCATCTATTGAACCTTTGAAATGGTATCGTAAACAGGCCCCAAAACCGCCATCATAACCCAGCCGACAATCACCGCCATCACAATGGTTAATATTGGTTCAATCGCCGGTTCAATCTTATCAATCAAGTCTTTAGCCTGTTTATCATAAATGCGACTGACATTTTCTAGTGCCTCCCCCATTTTTCCGCTCTGCTCTCCTGCTTTGATAATGCGTAAAGCCATTGAAGGCATTAACTCCGTTTCAGAAAACGCCTCATAAATGTGGCGGCCATCCTCTATCAATTGCCGAGTAAGTATAATCCTACTTTCCATAAAACTGTTACTTACCACTTTTTTACTTAACTCTAGGGCTTCCATAAACCCCACTCC
>CAYOOU010000126.1:0-2247 GCA_964405635.1 uncultured Piscirickettsiaceae bacterium | reverse complement strand
TGCATCTCTTTAATAAAACCAATCAATTGAGGCACCACAAAAACCATCATCAAAATCACAACCGCTATGACAACAACTGCAACAATAGACGGGTAAATCATAATTTTTTTAGCTTTAGATGCTAAAGCCTGCTGCCATATCATCATTGACTCTAAATCAGCCAACACCTCTTCCAACTGTCCAGTTGTTTCCCCTACTTGAACCAAAGAGAGGTAGACATCGCCAAAAAGAGAACGATAGGGTTCCAAAGCTGCGGAGAAGCTCTCTCCGCCTTCCATGCTATCATAAACAGAGGACATCATCTCTCGAACAGCATCATTTGGATAATTTTGCCGCTCATCATCAATCACCTCCATTAGAGGAACTCCTGCACCTAGAAGCATCCTTAACTCACTGGTCAAGGTAATAATATCTTGAGATTTTATAGCCGTTCTTCTTAACCTAAATCCTTTTTTTTCAGGCTTATAACTTAGGAGTTCGATCTTGGCTGAGTGCAACCTCTGCTCCAAATCCCTTGCATTGGCTGCCGGCATCTGCCCATGTACCCGCTTTCCAAACTGGTTGATCCCTGTATAAACAAACTTTTCCATTAGCCAACCAATTCAGTTAAATCTACAACGCGACTCACTTCATCTAAGGTCGTTTCACCCTGCTTAACCCATCGTAAGGCGCTATGCAACATTGTGCTAAACCCTTGCTTAATCGCAACCTCTTGAAGTTCATGCAGTGGCGCACCATTTAAGATTAATTCATCTAACTCCTCAGTCATTCGCAAAGTTTCTAAGATCGCTAACCGTCCCTTATAACCTGTAAAATCACATATCTCACACCCTACAGGCTTATACAAGGTAAAAGACTGGTCACGAGCCACCTTAAAAACCTTCTTCTCCAGAGGACTGGCCTTATATGGCTGCTTACAATGACTGCAAAGCCTCCTTGCCAAACGCTGCGCCACAATCCCAATAATATTTCCACTGAGTATAGAACGCGAAACGCCAATATCCAGCAGACGAGGAAAAGCTCCAAAGGCAGAATTAGTATGTAAGGTAGAGAAAACCTGATGCCCGGTCATGGCAGCACGCAAGGCCATTTCTGCCGTTTCACCATCTCGAATCTCTCCAATTAGAATTATGTCAGGATCTTGGCGCAAAAGAGACCGTATCCCTGCAGCAAAAGTTAAGCCAACCTCTTCATTAACCGCCGTTTGCCTAATAAGTTGCATAGGGTATTCCACTGGATCCTCAAGAGTCATAATATTCACTGTGGGGTTATTCATCTCATTCAACATTGAGTAGAGAGTCGTGGTTTTCCCTGAACCTGTAGGACCTGTAACCAGTAGAATACCTGTAGGACGTGCCATCATTAGCTTAAGCTCACGCAAGCTGTCTGGGTCAAGTCCTAACTTATCCAAAGGGATAATACCCTTTTCCTTATCAAGGATACGTAATACAAAGTTTTCACCATGCGTACAAGGCAAGGAGGAAACCCTGAAATTGATTTGGCGCCCATGCACAATTAAATCCATACGGCCATCTTGTGGCTTTCTTTGGTCAGTTAAATCCAGCTTTGATAGAACTTTTAGCCGCACAACGATGCCTGGCCAGATAAATTTATGAAATAGGTGAACCTGCTTAAGAATGCCATCAATCCGGTAACGAATGCGAATAAACTTTTCCTCAGGTTCAAAATGAACATCTGATGCCCCTAGTTTAACCGCATCAGTGAGCAACCCATCAATCAAGCGAACAATTGGCTGAGAATATTCATCTTCAGCAGAAAGAACACGCAAATCAATCTTGCCGGTTTCCAGTTCTTTGAGAATTCCATCTAATGACAGCTCATAACCGTAATATCGATCTATCGCGGTAAGAATTTCATTTTCGGTTGCTAGGATCGGGCGAATCCGAATAGATGCTGATTGAATTTGACGCCGGACTTTATCAATGAGCAAAATATCCTCAGGATTTACCATAGCCACCTTTAATTCATTATCTATTAGGCTAATGGGTAAAACCAAATTTGCTCGAACAAATGGTTCTGGAATAAGATCAAGCGCTTTTGAATCAGGAACCACCCCTTTTAAGGAAATGGAAGAGTAACCAACCACATCACCTACAACCTGACGGGCAGTATTCTCATCCATAAAGCCAAGCCCAACCAGCACCTCACCCAGTTTTTTTCCAGTACGGTGCTGCTCTGTCAGAGCAATTCTTAACTCATCTTGAGAGATATACCCTTCATGGACTA
>CAYOOU010000125.1:0-4084 GCA_964405635.1 uncultured Piscirickettsiaceae bacterium | reverse complement strand
GCAGTAATAATGGTGATAGGGCTGGTAACAGTCTTTAGACTTTGCTCGGAGTTGTTGGCAGTGACCACGACTTGGGGAAGTTCTGTGGCCGCAAAAGTGGGTTGTGCAATGACAGCAGTCATGGCAAGGATAAGAGGAGTTTTTTTCATTTTAATTCCTTTGTAATTAATTTTTTAAATCACAAAGGCAAGACGGATCCTGCTTGGCTAGCAGGGCAGGATAAATTTGGCGTGTTTTGACACGGCTTTGGCTTATCCTCCGTATTGCCCTCCGCAATATGGGGATGTGCTTTGCACGCTCAACAGGCCGGTTTCCGGGCTTAAAAGCGGTTTGCTGATGCCTTCTCAGAGCGGGGCTCCAATGGCTTTTTATCAGTTCTTCTTTATTACCGTTGCGGGGGCAGCACTCGATTTTCACGAGTTTCCCGTTTAACCAATGCGCTTTGCTATTGGCACCTGTAGAGGAAGGCGTATTGTACTGATTTTAGAAGAGAAAGGCAAAGAACGGCTTTAGTCTAGATGAGTGTCTACTTTGATACCATGAAGACGGTCAAAGTTTTCAACCATTTGTTGAAAATAAATATATAAGTCTGGGTTGTGATACTCTTTTCTCATTTTTTTGATAAAAGGGTCACAACGATCCTATACGCTTTTAATGGTTGATTTTTTAGTGTCGTAAATAATTCTTTCATCATAGATATTATGCTTGATACCTATGGCTAAGTTTTCATAGTAGTTGAGTACTTTTCGAATCAGTAGTGCTTCTGTGGTGTTTCTATTTTTACGGCTGGCAAACTGTTCTGTGCCATCGTCTGCAAGATTTCGTAGAAGGTCAAAACTTTCTTTGAGTTCGTTTGCTTCAGGATTTTGGAGCATTAACTCAATAGTTTTGGCTTGTTTGGTAATAGAGCGATTATTTTGGATAGTTTTATGGGCGATAAC
Organism: uncultured Piscirickettsiaceae bacterium; assembly: GCA_964405635.1. Lineage (GTDB taxonomy): Bacteria > Pseudomonadota > Gammaproteobacteria > Thiomicrospirales > Thiomicrospiraceae > JALUXI01. Next base: position 3,143 of record CAYOOU010000125.1, on the reverse strand, counting down.
GGTTGCTATGCCCATAATAAAAAGTTGTCCGAGTAAGATGAAGTCGGAAGGTGACATAAGCGTTAAAGTCCTTCAGAACCTTCTTGAAATTTCATGGTGCTACCTCCTAAGTACCTAACTAAATTATAGAAGTGTATTGAAAAAAATCAAGATAAATCGTTTTGAGCTAAGTGGAGCATCTCTTGGGCGTGTTTGCGGGTCTGTTGGGTGATTTTCATGCCGCCGAGCATTCTGGCAAGCTCTTCAATTCGCTCTTTGGGGGTAAGTTGGCTGACTTGGGTAGTGGTGTGTTGGTCGTCACTGTTTTTTTCCACCTTGAAATGTTGGTGGCCGTGGGCGGCAACTTGAGCAAGGTGGGTGATGGAGAGGATTTGTCGGCTCTGACCGAGTTGTTGCATTTTTTGCCCCACTACTTCGGCAATGCCGCCGCCAATGCCCACATCGACTTCATCAAAAATCAGTGTGGGCAGGCTAGCCACTTCGGCGGTAGCGACTTGAATAGAAAGGCTAATACGAGAGAGCTCCCCACCAGAGGCAACTTTTGTAAGCGGTTGAAGAGGCTGCCCTTTATTGGCGGTGACTTGGAAGGTGACCTTGTCCAGCCCCGTGGCGGCGGGGGTGTCTAATGGTTGGAATTCAATGGCGAATTGACCATTTTCCATGCCGAGGGTTTGCATGCTGGCGGTGACTTGTTCTGCTAACTTTTGTGCAGCAGTTTGTCGTTGTTGGCTCAGTGCCAGCGCAGCTTGCAGATAGGCCTCTTCTGCTTCGTTTACGGCTTGTAGCAGTTGTTCTAGGGATTCATCAGCGTGCTCAATGGCGTTGAGATCCGCTTCAATCTGCTGCTGTTTTTCCACTAGGACTTCGGGGGCAATTAAATATTTTTTGGCCAGGCCGTGAAGTTCTGCCAATCGTTCTTCAACTTCTTGCAGTCTTTGAGGGTCGAGTTCTACACTTTGGCTAAAGTGGTGAATATCGGCGGCAGCTTCTTGCAATTCAATCAGGGCCTGGTTGAGTTGTTCAATTTGGTTTTGCAACGCAGGCTGATAGTCGGCAATTTGTTCTAAGGCTTCAATGGCGGCAAGTACTTGAGAGGTGGCAGGCATGCTAGTCTCTTGTTCGCTACCCTCTAGGGCGGCATAGGCGGTTTGGCTAGCGGTGAGAATTTCGCTGGCGTGAGAGAGGGTGTTCTGCTCTTCGGAGAGCTCAGCAAACTCGTTCTCTTGGGGGGCGACTTTTTCAAACTCTTCTAGCTGAAATTGCAAAAGTTCTAAGCGGCTCTGTTGGTCACTTTGGGCTTCGAGTTGGGCTTGGTACTGATGCTTGAGGGTTTGCCAGGTTTTAAACAGTTCACTGGTTTGTTGCTGGGCGGACTGCAGTCCTCCATAGGCATCTACTAGCTTAAGCTGCTGGGAAGGTTTCATTAGGCTTTGGTGTTCATGCTGCCCGTGAATGTCAATCAATTGGGCGGAAAGGGCTTTGAGTTGTGCGGCTGGAACTGTGATACCATTGATATAGGCTTTGGAGCGACCTTCGGCAGTGACAGTGCGGCGCATCAGGCATTGCTCAGGTTCATCATTTTCTAGGTCGTGTTCTTCCAACCAGGCTTGTACATGCGACAGTTGGCTTAAATCGTATTCAGCGGTGATGTCCGCTTTTTGGGCGCCATGTCGTACTAAACTGGCATCTGCGCGGTTGCCCAGTGTGAGACCGAGCGCATCTAGTAAAATGGACTTCCCCGCTCCGGTCTCACCTGTTAGGGTGGTGAAACCGGGTGAGAAGGGGAGTTGTAGCTCTTCGATAAGTGCCAGATGTTTGATGTGTAGGTGTTTAAGCATTAGCCTTTAGTTTCCTTTGCTGCCCCAGTTGAGTTTGTCTCGCAAGATACGAAAGTGGTCGTGACCTTTTGGGTGAAGCATTTTAATAAATTTGGGGTGGCGTGTCACATGGGTAATATGGTTGGAGTTGGTGTTGTAGCCTATTTGTCCGTCGCAGATAACTTGAGCCTCACCTCGGCAGGCTTTAGAGGGGTGCAATTGAATTTTACTGTTGCCAGAGATGACCACGGGGCGATTGGTGATGGTGTGTGGGCAGATGGAGACAAGTGCAATGGCATCAATTTCTGGGGTAAGAATAGGGCCGCCTGCTGAAAGCGCATAGGCGGTGGAGCCAGTGGGGGTGGAGATAATCAGGCCATCAGCGCGTTCGTGATTGAAGAATTTGCCATCAATATAGATATCGAACTCAATCATACGCGGCGAGTTGTTTTTGTGTAGTACCATATCATTAAAGGCAATTTCTCGATAGACGGTGTGGTCACCCTCTTTTACCTCAATGCTCAGAAGATTTCGTTCTTCGCAGTCATATTCACCCTGAAATATAGCTTCTAAGGTGTGGAACATGTTTTCGGGAGTCACATCAGTGAGAAAGCCAACGCGTCCCAGGTTGATGCCTAAAATGGGAATTTCGGCATCGACAATGCTGCGAGCCACATTGAGAAAGGTGCCATCGCCTCCCACGACGACTGCCAGCTCTATTTCTTGAGTGAGTTGTGCACGGGGCAGAATTTCTACACCGTAACGCTCTGCGGGAAAGTCAGACAGAGAGACTTCATCAAGCCAGAAAGTTTTACCTTGGGGCTGAAAGTGCTCAATCAGTTTAACAATGTGCTCCCAAGATTGAATGCCATTGAGTTTGCCGAAAATGCCGATTTTTTGAAACATCATTTTTAGGGGCCCATATTCTGTTTAGAGTATTGAACCCTAATCCCCAGTTAGAAATTGGCAAATCGCACCACCCCTTGTCCACTATGGACTCACAAAAAATGCCCGCTTAACCTAAGGGTGAAGCTAAGATTTTTTGCAAGCCCCTAGGGAAGTGCTGATTAATTAAATTCTATAAGGGCAGCGGCACGATACTGTGCTTTGAGCGCGCCAGTCTGTGAATCCGTAAGGCTCATAAGCGGGCAAGCCAAAACTCGCTACGCTCAAACAGTTGGCTTGCTTTTCCGCCTATTTCGCCAACGGCTTCTACAGACTTCTGCGAGCAAAGCACAGTATCGCACCACTACCCTTTTCCAGTTAAAAGTGATTTAATCAGCACTTCCCTAGCGAACAAGTGGCAGCACGCTTTATCCAGTTTCT
>CAYOOU010000124.1:0-4117 GCA_964405635.1 uncultured Piscirickettsiaceae bacterium | reverse complement strand
AGTTTTGGCTTGCCCGCCTATGAGCCTTACGGATTCACTGCTTGGAGCACTCAAGTAGAATATTCGCACTGCTAGCCTTGTCTTTAAATAGAGTAACGGATTTCAGGGGATAAGCTGAGTCGTTACTAAAATTGTTGGGTAAACTGGATAAACTGCTGTAATTTCTTTGCAGCCGCCCCCGAGGCAATCGCCGCCTCTGCCTGCTGGACACCGGATTCAAAACTGCTAGCCAAACCAGAGACATAAAGGGCTGCGCCAGCATTCAAAGTAATAATATCCTTCGCCGCTTCGGTGCGGGCATCACGGTTTTGATTGAACACTGACTCAATCAAAGCCAAACTCTCCGCTGCCGAATCTACCGCTAGAGAGGTAAGGCTCCCATGGGCTTTGCCCAAATCTTGTGGTTGAATCTGCCACTGGGTAATCTGCCCCGCTTTCAACTCTGCTACTGCGGTTGGGGAGGCAATGGAGATCTCATCTAACCCATCTTCGGCATGCACGACCATTACATGCTTTGAGCCCAGATGCTTTAACACTTCGGCAAACACCGGCAAAAGGGATGCATCATACACGCCCAACACCTGAGCCGGTGCACCAGCAGGGTTGGTAAGGGGGCCTAGCAGATTAAAAATGGTGCGCACCCCTAAAGATTTACGCGCCCCTATCACATGCTTCATGGCTGAGTGGTGAGCGGGGGCAAACATAAAGCCCACGCCAATTTCTTCCACACACTGCGCCACCTGCTCTGGCGTTAAATTCAGATTGACTCCAGCAGCCTCCAGCACATCGGCACTGCCCGATTTAGAGCTAATCGAGCGGTTGCCATGCTTAGCCACCTTGCCACCTGCAGCCGCGACCACAAAGGCAGAAGCCGTGGAGACATTAAAGGTGTTCGCCCCATCGCCCCCTGTTCCACAGGTGTCCACTAAGTGGGTTTTATCAGCAATCTCCACCCCTGCAGCCAATTGCCGCATTACCTCGGCGGCGGCGGCAATCTCATCGGTTGTCTCTCCTTTCATTCGCAAGGCGATTAAAATGGCACCAATTTGCGCATCTGAGGCTTGCCCACTCATTAGGGCTTGCATCACCTGCTGCATGATCTCTTTTGGCAGGTCTTGTTTGGCTAAAAGCTGCTCTAAAGCGGGTTTTAAACTTTCGGTACTCATCGACATCTCCTAGGCTTGAGCTGGGGCGTGCTGTTGAAGAAAATTTTGCAACATTTTGTGACCGTAGTCCGTCAAAATGGACTCTGGGTGAAACTGCACCCCTTCAATGGGTAAAGTTTTGTGGCGGACACCCATAATCTCATCAAAGTTCCCTTGCTCATCTTGCGTCCAAGCCGTTACCTCTAAACACTCTGGCAGACTATTTTGGTCAATCACCAATGAGTGATAACGGGTGGTTTCCACCGGATTAGGTAACCCTTTAAACACCCCTTCATCTTTATGATAGACCGGCGAGGTTTTACCGTGCATCACGGCTTTGGCACGCACAATCTCTGCGCCAAAAGCTTGGCCAATACTCTGGTGTCCCAAACAGACACCAAAAATGGGAATCTTACCGGCAAAGTGTTTAATCGCCTCCACCGAAATACCCGCCTCTGTGGGCGTGCATGGGCCAGGAGAAATCACCAAATAGTCGGGATTTAGGGCTTCAATGGTCTCAAGGGTGATCTGGTCATTGCGGTGCACCTCTACATGCTGTCCAAGCTCACCAAAATATTGCACCAAGTTAAAGGTAAAGGAGTCGTAATTGTCGATCATTAATAACATGGCTAAACTCTCTTCGTAACAGCCCAGATTCCCCCTGAAATCCGCCATTTCTGCGTTGAAAAATGGTCATTTACTGTTTGTAAACTCACATTTTTCGCCTTGAACTGACGAATTTCAGGGCGAATCTGAGCCGTTACAATTAAAAAATCACTATTTGTGAGCGGGGTTAACGGGGTTAGCGGTTTGTAACCCTTGAGTCACAAACTCTGCGGCTCGGAAAATGGCTCGACCTTTATTCATGGTTTCGTCCCACTCCAACTGTGGCACAGAGTCGGCAACAATCCCAGCTCCGGCCTGCACAAAGAGGCGACCCTCTTTAATCACCGCTGTGCGAATGGCAATGGCGGTGTCCATATTGCCCTGCCAACCCAAATAGCCTACTGCACCCGCATAGATGCCTCGCTTGACCGGCTCTAGCTCATCAATAATCTCCATGGCACGAATTTTAGGCGCGCCAGATACTGTACCCGCCGGAAAGGTGGCTCGCAATACATCCATCGCACTCATGCCCGGACGAATTTTGCCATTCACATTGGAGACAATGTGCATCACATGAGAGTAGCGCTCCACCACCATTTTTTCGGAGAGCTCCACCGAGCCAACTTGAGCAATCCGCCCCACATCATTGCGACCCAAGTCGATTAACATAAGATGCTCTGCCAACTCTTTGGGATCATTGAGCAGGTCTTGCTCTAAGGCTTGGTCTTTTTCAAGGGTTGCACCGCGACGACGGGTACCGGCAATGGGACGAACTGTGACCGTCTCATCCTCTAACCGCACCAAAATTTCTGGTGAAGAGCCGACAATATGAAAATCCCCCATATCCACATAGTACATATAGGGCGATGGGTTAAGATGCCGCAAGGCACGGTAAAGATCCATTGGGCTGTCTTCATAAGGCACCGACATCTGCTGAGAGATAACCACCTGCATCGCATCTCCCGCAAAAATGTACGCTTTGATTTTGTCCACGGCCTGCTTAAAGGCTTCCTCCCCAAAGCTGGACTCAAATTGAGATTCGTCCAGCAGGTAGCGACTGGGGACATCTTGAGGTAGCGCCAAAGGCTGACGAAGTTTGGCCGCCAACTCTGCCAATCGCTGCTCCCCTTTACTCAAAGCCTCTGGCTCTGCAGGGTCAATGTGCACAATGACATGTACCTGTCCGCTGAGGTTATCAAACACCACCAACTCTTCTGACACCAGTAACTCAATATCTGGTGCCCCAATCTTATCCACTTCCGGCATGGAGTCCCGTAGCCGTGGCTCAATATAGCGAACTGTGTCATAGCCAAAATAGCCCACTAAGCCACCAGAAAAAGCGGGGGCTTCAGGCAAGTCTACCACCTTATAGCGATTTTGAAACGCCTCTATCCAAGCCAACGGGTCCGCTGAGACTTGATGCTCCACCACCGCTTCACCGTCAAAACGGCGAATCTGCTCACCCCGCACCTCTATCCGTTGCTGGCAAGGCAAACCAATAATCGAGTAACGCCCCCACTTCTCTCCCCCTTGCACGGATTCCAATAGATAGCTGTAAGGGGCATTGGCCAGCTTATGATACACACTCAAAGGGGTATCAAAATCTGACAACACCGTCTGCATCATTGGCACTCGGTTATAACCTTGCTGGCAATAGGTTTGTAGTTTGGCAGGCATTAATTGGCTCATAGTTAAGCTTCGTCTTTTGCTTTTAAATAGTGAGGCAGCTCTTCAAATGAATCTAAAATGGCATCTGGGTGATAGTCCCGAATATCTTCACCGTGGTTATAACCGTAGGTCATGCAGAAGATATGAAAATGTGCTGCACGAGCCGCCTTAACATCACTTTTGGAGTCACCCAGCATCAAGGCATTTTCGGGATCAACCCCCATTAGGTTTGCCGCATGAAGCAGAGGCATTGGGTCTGGCTTTTTCTTTTCACAAGTATCACCACTGACCACAAACTCAAAGTAGTCATACAACCCTTTATCTTTTAACAAGGGAATCGTAAAGGCTTCGGCCTTATTAGTCACACAACTGATGCGGTAACCATTGGCTTTCATCCACTCCAGCCCTTCAATGACACTAGGATAGACTCGGCTACGCATAGATGTATTTTCTTTGTAGAGTTCTAAAAAGATGGGGCAAGCTTTTTTCATCAGCTCAGGATCTGGCTTGCCATCCACGGCATTAATCAAAGCTCGCTCTGTTAATCGCTCGACACCATTGCCCACCCAGTCACGAACAGCCTCTTCACCACGAACCGGCATATCAAGCTGTTTCATCATCTCGTCCACACAGTAGGCCAGGTCTGGCACGCTGTCAATCAGGGTGCCGTCTAGATCGATTAGGACAAAGCCTGGACG
>CAYOOU010000123.1:0-4164 GCA_964405635.1 uncultured Piscirickettsiaceae bacterium | reverse complement strand
TGTATCAATTTGATATATGGGGATCATCATGAATTACTTTTTAAACCTAACTTGCCATCTCATTACCTACAACGCTTTAACTTGATAGGTTAGATAAAATAATCAAGGCAAACTTAATTAATTAGGTGATCGTTAACCAAGCCTTCACTTGCTTAATGGTTGGAATACTCCCAGAATGCACAACTTTGTCTTGAATCACAACGCCTGGGGTGGACATGACGCCATAGCGAGCGATTTCAGCAGGGTCTTCTACTTTTTCAAGTTGTACAAATACTCCGAGTTCCGCTGCCTGCTGCTCAATAAGCTGATAAGTGGTGACGCAGTTCGCACAACCTGTTCCTAGCACTTTAAAAACAACGCCTTGCACAGCGTTATTTTCAGAACAACAGCTTGTCTCCGAAGTATCTTGCTTCTCTGCCTTAGAGGCTTCTTTTGGGGTACAACAACTGCCACTGGTATCTGCGCCACAGCAAGCACCCGTTTCAGGATCCTCACCAAAAAATTTGCTCATCGGGCAAAAATTTGTAAAGGTGGCTTGAATCATCATCACCGCCATAAAAATAGGCACCCACAACCATGTTGGCTGTGTAAAGTCTGCCTGCCCACTCAGGTGAGCCAAAACTGACGATACAATAATGCCCAGTCCAATCACTCGATATATTGGGTTTCCTTTCATGCTTTTCCTCCGTTAGTTTTTTCGTTGATAATTAATGCTTTGTTGTCTGCTCGATTAAACTCAGGTTGAAAAATAAAATGTGACACACCGAGCTTCTGGCTTAAATGCGCTTCCAACTGCTCCATCACTTGATTTGCTTGACTCAAGGGAAGGTCTTCCTTAAAATCTAAATGTGCTTCAAGATGCATCGCATGATCATCTAACTTCCATAAATGCACATGATGAATATTCTCTATCTCATCAAATTTTTCTACCTCTTTGACCAACTCTCTTACCTGTATATCATCAGGGACAAACATCATTAAAGTACTTGAGCTTTGGTGAATCAATCCCCAAGAAGCAGAAAGTAGATAGAGTGCAATCACCAGAGAGATCAATGGATCAATCCAGTACACCTGCCAGAACATCATGGCCAAGCCCCCAACCAGAACAGCAATTGAGGTCATCACATCGGTCATCAAGTGCAAATAAGCCGATCTTACATTAGAATTATGCGCCGCATCTTGAGCCACCAGCATCACACTGACCCAGTTCAGTACAATACTTAATATGGCCAAACCAATCACCCAAAAACTCTCAATCGGCTCTGGGTTCATAAATTTTTGCACAGCTTCAACAATCAGCACCACACCAATTACTACCAAAGCCAACCCATTTCCCAAAGCGGCCAATAGCTCTACACGCTTATAGCCAAAGGTTTGCTTCTCGGTGGGTTTGCGTTGAGCAATGCGGTTGGCAACATACACCGTTACCAAGGCAATGACATCGGTAAAGTTATGCAAAGCATCTGACAGCAGTGCCAAACTGCCCGAAATCAGTCCACCAATAATTTGCGAAACCGTAATCACCACATTTAATAAGATGGTAATAAATAGCTTTTTACTGGTTAAGTGCCCGTGATGGTGATGGTGGTGATGCTCTGCCATATATCAATTGACTCCTTGTGTTAGCAAAAGATTAAACCCCCATCCCACCAGCATAAAAGCAATCGCTAAAACAGAGGCATAAATGGCCAAAGCGGGCCAGCGAATGACTTTACGCAAAATCAACATCTCAGGCAGGGACAAAGCAGCAATGCTCATCATTAATGCCAAGGTAGTTCCTAAAGGCACCCCTTTTGCCAACATCGCCTCAGCAATGGGAATGACTCCTGTGGCATTTGAATATAGAGGCACCCCTAGCAATACCGCCGCGGGAACACTCCACCAGTGTGCCTCTCCAGCCAAGTTTTCAGCCACCCACGCTTGGGGCACATAGCCATGAAAAGCCGCCCCAACTGCAACACCGATAACTACCCATTTCCAGATTCGGCCAACAATCTCTTTCACTTCATGTAGTGCAAATTCATGCCGCTCTTTTAAAGTCATTGAATGTTTCTCTTTGCTGCCAACAGACTGAGCACTATGGATTTTCCACACATAGGCTTCCATCCAACGTTCCGTTTTAAACCACTCCATGATCACACTGCCTACATAAGCCACGACCATGCCTGCGACCACATAGAGCAGAGCAATTCCCCAGCCTACAACACCCACCAAAACCGCTACCGCGACTTCATTGATCATCGGACTTGCAATGAGAAAAGCATAGGTGATACTCAGTGGAATCCCTGCCTCAACAAAACCGATAAAAAGCGGCACCGAAGAGCAGGAGCAAAAAGGGGTGACAGAACCCAGCAAAATAGCCAAAGAGCGTGCCAACCATTTTGGCTTGCCTCGAACAGTGTCCCGAATTTTCTCTGGGGTCATAAAGGCACGAAGCAATCCCATCACATAGATAATCAGCAGCAACAGCACAAAAATTTTGACGACATCCATCACAAAAAACTGTACTGCACCGCCTAAATGACTGGAATCTTCCAACCCTAAAAGCTGAAAAGCAACCCAGTCGCCTAACCATTGAAACACACTTAACTCCCGTTCAACTTATTCCTTTTTGTATAACTCATTATATAAACACATATCTGCATATGCAAATATATTAATAAAAAGTTTTCTATCGATACGAAATATACATAAAAGCATCTCTCCTATCACCACCGTGCTCAAATGGTTGGTGTTAGCATCTTGAAGACTCTCTATATCCAGCTTCTATTCAGGGATTTGGTATAATACACGTCATGAATACATTAGAACTTCACGCTCAAATATTTAAGGCTCTCAGCGAACCTGTACGCTTACGGATTCTCTCGCTCCTTTTAAAACAATCCCCTCTCTGTGTTTGCGACATTGTCAATACACTCTCTGTCGGGCAAAGCCTCGTCTCTCGCCACCTCAATACACTCAAACAAGCACAGATTGTCACCGCCAAAAGAGAAGGCGCTTGGATGCACTATCGAATCACCAAAACCTTCAGGCAAAATAATCCCCTTCTTCTGCAACAACTTGAACAAATTTTTATGCAAAGCGAACATTTGCAAAAAGATTTCACCTGCTTGCAGCAGCACGCTCATGACCACTCAAACTGCCAAATCAAAGCCACTGATGGTGCGCGCGATCTACCCGAATACTTTTAGGCTCTTGATGAATCATCACATCAACGGGGGCAAAAGCCTGCTTCAGTTGTGCAGCCACCTCTTCAGAAATACGATGCGCCTCCACCAAAGGTAGCGTGTCCTCTAACTCTAAATCAAGCTGAATAAAAGTGGTTGGGCCAGAGCGATAGGCTCGTAAATCGTTAAAGCCAGCCACCTCAGGATGACTGCAAATAATCTCTGCAATTCTTTGTTGCTCTGTTTCTGATAACTGTCGCTCTAAAATTTGGTCCAACGCCACTTTTAAGAGTTCTATGGCACTCCAAAGTATCCATCCCCCCAGAGCCAAGCCTAACCAGCCATCAACCCCTTCATAGCCCTGCCCCACTAGCCACAATCCGACTAAAATCAAAAAATTACTTAATAAATCCGATAAATAATGCAAGGCATCTGAAGCGACCGCTGTTGAACCCGTTTGTCGAATCACATAGTGCTGAAAAAGATTGAGCAAGGCCGTCAAAATGACTGAAATCGTCATCACCCAAACCCCCACCTCTAAGTTTTCAAGGGTTTGAGGGTGAAAAATTCGATTAGCCGAGTAAACCATTAAAAAAAATGCTGAAGAGAAAATAAAAACACTCTGAGCAAGTACCGCTAAAGGCTCAGCTTTACCATGCCCAAGACGGTGTTCATTGTCCGCTGGCTTCTGAGCAATGCCTACGCCAACTAAAATAATAAGAGAGGCCAGCAAATCCATTCCCGAGTCCACCAGTGAGGCTAAAATGCTCACGGAATCCGTCTCCCACCAGGCAAATACTTTAAGCAGTGACAAAATGACCGCCACGGAAACAGAGACATAGGTTGCCCAACGCGTTAAACGAAACTGCTGCTGAACCACTGGCTCATCATCGATTTTTAACTGAGTCTTTTGTGTCATAGGCCTATTATAATCCCAAATCCTCAGATAGAAATCGGCAAATCGCACCACCCCTTGCCAGCTATGGACTCACAAAAA
>CAYOOU010000122.1:0-4256 GCA_964405635.1 uncultured Piscirickettsiaceae bacterium | reverse complement strand
GCCTCTTCTTTTTTATCAGCCTCAGAAGTGTCTTGTGTTTCTAAATTCTCAATATTTTCTATTTCAGTTTTTTCTTCAGATTGTTCAGAACCCCCAGTCCTGCCTCCTTGGGCTGGATACTCGGTTTCAATGGTTTCATGTTCGGCGTGCGCTTCATTTTGTGCGGATTCGGTTGCAGTCGCTTCTGCTTTGTTCTTGCGTCTAAAAAAACTTAACATCGGTTTCACACTTTGTTCAGGGTTGGTTAGAATGGGTTACACTAATATATAGCTTATTATAGCAAGTAACCAGGGGCTTAGGATTGTGCTCAAAATGAAAAGATGGATTTTAACGGGATTGACCTTCTTGCTCTGCTCTGCCAGTGCTCAGGCAAAGATTAGTGAGTTTGATTTGGACAATGGTATGCATGTGGTGGTGAAGGAAGATCACCGCTCACCTGTGGTGGTGCATCAGGTATGGTATCGAACGGGATCCAACTTTGAGGTCAATGGCACCACGGGGATTGCTCATATGCTAGAGCACATGATGTTTAAGGGCACCAAAACGCTTAAACCAGGAGAGTTTTCTAAGCGTGTCTCTCGAATGGGAGGGCGGGAAAATGCTTTCACCTCTCATGACTATACCGCCTATTTTCAGATTGTAGGCAAACAGCATCTCAAAGAGGTGATGCAGTTGGAAGCCGACCGAATGCGGAACTTGGTGTTTAATGAAAAAGAGTTTCAAAAAGAGCGACAGGTGGTGGCAGAAGAGCGACGCTGGCGCGTGGAAGATAAACCCAGTGCCAAGCTTTATGAGCAGTTTATGGCTACCGCTTTTGTTAATAGCCCATTGCATCACCCCACCATTGGTTGGATGACCGACATTCAGCACTACTCCCTTAATGATGTCCGCAATTGGTATAAAAAGTGGTATGTGCCCAATAATGCCACCTTGGTCGTGGTGGGCGATGTGACCCCAGAAGCGGTGAAAATATTGGCCGAAGAGACCTATGGTCAACACCCAGCAGGCACGCTAACAGAACCTAAGCCACAGGAGGAGATTCCTCAAACAGGGTCGCGTCGCATTACACTGAAAGAGGCGACAGAGATTCCTACCGTGATTATGGGCTTTCATGTGCCTACCTTGCCAAGTGCTAAAACAGAGGCGGAAAAGCAGGAGGTGTATGCGCTCTCGCTGTTGGCCAGCATTTTAGATGGTGATGACAGTGCTCGAATCACCAGAAACTTGATTCGTCAGCAAAAAGTTGCCTTGTCCGCTGGAGCCGGCTTTGATGAAACCAGCCGTTGGAAAACGCTCTTTCTACTAGAAGGTTCTCCAGCAAAAGGGCACACTGTCAAAGAGGTGGAGCAGGCGCTGTGGCAGCAAATTAAACAGGTTCAGGAGAAACCCATTTCAAAATCGGAGCTACAAAGAGTCCTGTCTCAAGCAGAAGCTCAATATGTCTATCAGCAGGACTCTGCGATGGGGCAGGCGATGTTGATCGGATCAACCGTGAGTGTGGGGCTGCCTGCGGATTTAATGGAACACTGGGTGGAGAATCTGCGAAAGGTGACGCCACAACAGATTCAAGCTGTGGCAAAAAAATACTTTAGCTTGGATAAAGTCACGGTGGGCGTACTGCTTCCCAATGGAGAAAAGGCGAAGCACAAGGCAGGAGCTATGCCCGTGAGTGGAGGGTTAAGATAGATGAAGTCGCTAAAAATCACACTGTTTATCGTTTTGGCACTGCTGTTTACCAATGTGCAAGCAGCACCTTTGCAGATTCAAACCTGGCATACCTCAAAAGGGGCAAAGGTGATGTATGTTTATGCGCCTGAAATTCCAATGGTGGATTTGCAAATAAGCTTTGATGCAGGTTCTGCCCGAGATGGCAAGCAGTGGGGCCTTGCCAATATGACAGCAGCCATGCTTTCCGCCGGCACACAGTACCACACAGAAAATGCCATTTCTGACGCCTTTAACCGTTACGGTGCGGCTTTTGGACAAGAGGTTGACCGAGATATGGCCACCTTTAGTCTAAGAACCCTTACCCGCAAAGAAAACTATCAAGCATCTGTGCAACTGTTTTCAGAGGTTTTGGGTTTTCCCACTTTCCCTCAAGCGGTATTTCAGCGGGAACAGTCCAATTTATTAGAGGCTTTAAAACAGAAAAAGGTAAAGCCCAGTGTGATTGCCTCTGAAACTTTTTGGCAGTCGCTCTACGGAAATCACCCCTATGCTCACCCTGTTTCGGGCACGGAGCAGACAGTTAAAGTGTTAACCCCTAAGCAACTCAAGCAGTTTTATCAGCGATACTACAACGCTAAGAATGCGACTATTTCTATTGTTGGAGCGGTTAATATAGTCGAAGCAAAACGCTTGGCGGAAAAGGTAACTCAACACCTTCCTCAAGGACTTAAGCCAGCTCCCATTCCAGAAGTGATGGCTGCTAATCAAGCACAAACCGAAGTGCGTGACTTCCCCTCATCTCAAACCTATTACTACTTGGGGCAGATTGCTGTAAAAAGGGGCGACCCAGACTATTATGCGCTATTTTTAGGCAACCATCTCCTCGGAGGCAGTGGTTTTGCCTCAATGCTGATGCAGTCAGTACGAGAAGAGCGGGGGTTGGTTTATAGTGTTTATAGCTACTTTGCGCCAATGAAACAGCCAGGTCCTTTTGTGATTGGGTTGAGCACCAAAAATGCCAGTGCCAAAGAGGCAGATAAGGTGGTGCAGGAGACCTTAAAAGCCTTTATGAAAGGGGAGTTTACCGAGGCCAAGCTGCAAGCGATTAAAGATAACCTGATTGGCGGCTTTCCGCTACGATTCGATAGCAATAAAAAGATAGTTGGCTACCTCTCTATGATTGGCTTTTACAATCTGCCCACAGACTACCTGCAAACCTTCCCTAAAAAGATTGCAGCCTTAAGCAAAGAAGATGTGTTGGCCGCATGGCAAAAACATATTCACCCCGACAAAATGGTTAAGGTCATGGTGGGGCAGCCGAACTAAGAGGGCGATAAGAAATATTAATCCTCCCAACTAAAAAGAAGTGATATAGTTAAAGTCTCAATCAATTTTAAGGTGACAAGATGTTGGAAATAATTAAAAATTTATGGTTCCGGGATCCTTACGAAAGCCCTGCCTATATCAATGATGTTGCTGTACGCATTCGGGCAGGTATGCTTCTCTTTATCCCTATCTATATGAGCTTCACCCTTTATGATGCTGTTTACGGTACTCATTGGGTTGTGGATGGCAATACTGCTGTGGACACCTATGATACCGACTGGGACAACAATATTATTTATGCGGTTCAAGCAATTAAGCGAACTTATGATTACACCACTCAAACATGGGTTTTGATTTATGCTCTGTTTGAAATGATTGCGGGCATGTTTGTATTGAGCTCACGCTTGTCTCCTACGATTTATATCGCCTCTTTTTTAGCGCGCAAACAAAAACCTGTCTGGAAGCCTTTAGTACCTAAGCGCTTTGCTTGGACGATGGGATCAACCTTTATCGTGATTTGTTTAATTTATTTTAACCCTGAAGTTTTTGCAGAGTGGGTCAATACGCTTGTTGGTAAACCACTGCTGCCGGATACAGAAAACTACATGTCCCCTTATATTCCACTCACTTTAGTTTGGGTATGCTTGGGATTTATGTGGTTAGAAGCGATATTAGGATTTTGTGTTGGCTGTAAAATTCACGCCCTATTCGTTAAGTTAGGCATTTTCAAAGAAGAGTGTGAGGCTTGTAATAATATTGATTGGGAAGAGATCGCACGAAAAAACAAAGAGCGGCAAGCACAGCAAGCGTCCCATCAAGCCAGTGAAAACAAAACCTGAAAGATCAGACAACTATCCAGTAAACCGCTACATAGCTTTCGTAGCTGAGTTGCTATAGAATTTGAAGCAATAAAAAAGCCGGCTAAGCCGGCTTGGGGGTTTCTCTATAAGAAGGGGGCGCTTCTTACAGAGAAATATGGTGCGGAAGGAGAGACTCGAACTCTCACACCAAAGGCACCAGAACCTAAATCTGGCGTGTCTACCAATTCCACCACTCCCGCATATGTGGTGGTCGCACCTGGAATCGAACCAGGGACACAAGGATTTTCAATCCTTTGCTCTACCGACTGAGCTATGCGACCTAAATTTGATTCGCGTATTATATAGACGGGCCTAGAGGCTGTCAAATCAATTTTCAAATTTATTTTCATTTGTCTTGGGGACAAAAAAGGGACAAATTGGAGACTGGAGTGGCTATGAAAT
>CAYOOU010000121.1:0-4284 GCA_964405635.1 uncultured Piscirickettsiaceae bacterium | reverse complement strand
GCTCACAAGTCTTCCCATGAGCATTTTTATAGCGCAGATAATAATTACGCTTCCCAGACTTGAGCACTTTTAACAGCAAGCCATTAACTTTTGTGTCAAAATAATCCGTCTTAGATTGTTTAGGGGCTACACTACATGAGTCCACAAATTGTTGAGTGAGTGTTCTTTTAGGCATTATTTAATCTCCTTAGTTTCAAATAAATCAAATATGATTCGAATGAATCATTTAAGAGTCAATATACCTTTAGGTGGCTTATGATGCAAGAAAAATATGATGAAAATTTAAAAATTGCTGTGATTCTGCGAACAATCAGGGGCATTTTGGGTATGTCGCAAACGAAGTTTGCGGAGTATATGGGGTTACCAAAGTCAACGGTAGCAAGAGCAGAGAGCCTTATTCTTCCAATGAAAGTAGATGTTTATTTCAAAATACTTAAAAAGTTAAAAGAGCAGGGGATAGAAGTAGATCCTTTTTCTGAAGAACCTACCTTTAAGATAACAAAACAATTCTTAGAAGCTGAGCAGGAGCAAGTGAAGAAACAGAAGTAGCAAAGCTAAGAAGATTATAACTAATTGATTTGTAAGGAATATATTGAGGATTTTATAACTGGTACTAGTTTCCAGGAAAAGGGTTTTTATAGAAAATGAGCAGAAGGAGACCTATTTGGCTCAAATGAATCAAATAAGTCTTATTAGAGTCATATAGTTATAGTTTTTGTTTACTTGGTCGTTGACTGAAGGTCTGTTTGTTTTGCTTTGAAAGGGGTTGTTAGAGATGCTTTGCTGTTCAGTGGGTTGTGCTTTTGAAATGGCGATGCCTTCTCTGGAAGGCTCTACAAGCACTGCTGGCGTACCACTTTTCTGATTAACCAATGTATTGACTGGAAGCGCTGATAGGCTATTCATCACTTATCCAAGATATTTTATAATTTGCTTTTATTATACGCTCAGATTGACTAAAATCAGAAACTTGATTTTAAGCAGAGTTCAAATCATGCAAAAGCCTCTACAAAAAGCGACACAAATTCTTCAAAAAGTAAACCTCCCTACTATTCCAGAAGAGGTGATTCGACTAAAAGAGGAGCTGCATAAAATGTACCCGAATACTGTGACTGTGGCTAATTTAATTAGCCACCACCCAGAACTTCTAGCCAGCTTTTTAACCTTAGTCAACACCAACCTGACGGACGAAAAACAAGAAATTAAAGATGCTAGAGCCGCAGTGAATGTACTGGGACTGGAGGACCTTTACAACATTTTTCTCTCTAGCGTGCTGACCAATATTGTTAGTGAATCTCCACTGGAAAAGTGCATCTTAAATCATGGAGCTAAAGCAGGTATTGCCGCTGCGGAACTCAGTTATTGGGTTCAAGATGTGAGCCGTAGTGAGGCTTATATGGCTGGACTTATGCAGAATATTGGTGCGGTTTACCTTTCTCGATCGGAGCCTGAGTTTTATGAACGTCTTTTTAATCAGCAGCTTGCCGCACCTGTTACGGCTTATCAAAAAGAGTTAGAACACTTTGAAACCGCTCACACTTTTGTTGGAATCATTGTTGCCAAACGCTGGCATATTGAAGATGATGTCTATAAAGCCATTTTGCTCCATCATGATGTTGATTTTGCCATTAAAACAGCAAACCATCCTCACATTAAACATTTAGTCGCATTGGTGGTATTAGCCAACTATGTAGTCAGCGCCACAACTGGAGAACAGTACATTACCCATGAGTCCAAGCAACTGAGGGATCGTGCCATAGAGGTACTGGATATTCCTAGAGACCACGCCATCAAGGCCGCTTCAGCTGCAGTACAAAAATTTGGCAATAAGGTTGGCGTAACTATGGGCAGCCACTAAGAATCTTAAATATCAAAAAACCCGCCGAAGCGGGTTTTTTGATAAAGGTGTAAAGTCGATTTTAACGCTTGGAGAACTGAGGACGACGACGCGCTTTGCGAAGACCGACCTTTTTACGCTCAACTTCACGCGCATCACGAGTCAATAGACCACGCTGACGCAAGGCTGAACGGTTACCTTCATCATAGGCAACCAAAGCACGCGCTAAACCGTGACGCACTGCACCCGCCTGACCGGTAGTACCACCACCAACAACCGTGATATAAGCGTCAAACTTATCTACACTCTCTGTAGCTTCTAATGGCTGATTAATCACCATTAAATCTGTTTCACGAGCAAAATACTCTTTAATGTCGCGACCATTTACGGTCATTTTGCCAGTGCCAGCCTTCAAGAAGACTCGTGCAACTGAGCTTTTACGACGACCTGTTCCATAATACTGTTCTGCTGCCATTTTTATATTCCTCTTAAATATCTAGTGCTTTAGGTTGTTGTGCAGTATGAGGGTGCTCAGCACCGGCATACACTTTTAGCTTTTTAAACATTGCACGGCCTAAAGGACCACGAGGCAACATACCTTTTACAGCGAACTCAACTGGACGCGTTGGCTTTTCACGCAACAAGGTTTGCAAGTCAGTGGTTTTTAGGTTACCAACATACCCAGTAACACGATGATACTTCTTGTCTCTCATCTTGTTACCAGTGACTTTGATCTTGTCAGCGTTAATGACCACGATGTAATCCCCGCAATCAACATGTGGGGTGTATTCTGGCTTGTGCTTTCCGCGTAAACGGGCGGCAATTTCAGATGCCATGCGACCTAAAGTTTTGCCTTCAGCATCTACAATATACCAATCACGCTTAACTTCAGCAGGCTTTGCAACAAATGTGCTCATAATTCTTTCCTATCACTATAATCAACTTCCAATGTTGAGAGCCAAAGCGAACCTCAATCATCACTTACTGTTTAACGGGCAATAAGGGGGAAGGATTAAAAAAGGAGCATTATAAAGAAGCTTGTTACTGGATGCAAGCAAAAGCGTTCTTTTATGCGTCGCTGATTTGTGACTCTGAAGCGGTCAGCACGCTTTCCATCTGCTGACTTTCCTGCTGCAAAAATGCTTGAAAACGCTGCTCAAAAGCTCGAAACTGCTCAATAACCTTTCTCCCTTGCGCTGTGAGCTGCGTGCCCCCACCGGATACCCCGCCTTGGACTTTAACCGCCAAAGGCTGTTCACTAAACGCATTGAGCTCTTCAATGAGCTTCCAAGCCTTTTTGTAGGACATCCCCATCTCTTTTGCAGCTCGATTCATCGAACCGTACTGAGCAATCTTTTCGAGTAGCTCAATCCGACCAATGCCGACATAGGTCTGATCTTCCCCCGCTTTTCCTAATAACCAAAAACGTGCATTGATTTTTTTTGAATAGTGTTCACCAGGAAGTTTGCGCATCAATTAGTCATCTCTTATAAGTTTGACTTATTTTAGAGAATACTCTATGTTATTCAATGTATAAAAAGGTTTTTCTTCTAACAAAAACTTTACTACTAACTAAACTACTAACTAAAAACCAGAGGTATAAGACTATGAATACTGGACAAATGGATCGCTTAATTCGCATTGTGCTTGGCGCTGTTTTAATTTATCTTGCCTATGCTGGCATCTTTGGTGAATGGGCTTATATCGGCATTATCCCACTACTTACAGGCTTAATCGGCTGGTGCCCTCTATATGCCTTTTTGGGAATTCAGACCCGTGGCTTATCTGAGGACATAAAACCTCAAAGCAAACGCTAAACTCAAAAAGGGAGCTTCTTTTGCTCCCTTCGTTTCGTTGTGTTTTCACTTTTTCTTGTCTGACTCAACCTCAACCCATTCTGCTTCAATAATCTCAATTTTAGCTTGATGTTTGGCTTCCGTTGGTTCTACTGGCTCTGCATAGGCATTAGTAGATGACTGCCCCCTATTTTTTAGCAGACTGCGAACAATAACCTGACGAATGGGCGGAATTAAAAACATAAAACCAATAAAGTCGGTGACAAGCCCCGGAATGAGCAACAAAACCCCTCCAACAAAGATCATCACCCCTTCAACCACTTCCACCTGTGGCGGCTGCCCCATCAATATTGACTGCTGTGCACGCTGCATGGTCACCATGCCTTGTGAACGCATCAAATAAGCCCCCAGCACCGCCGTGAACAAGGTCAATAGAATGGTGGGTAAGGCACCTATGATGCCGCCCACTTTAATCAGCACATAGAGCTCAACCGCTGGCACCAATAAAAAAAGTAAAAACAGAGTCCGAAACATTATCCCTCACTTTTGGGTCTTCTTTATGCACCCAATTTCTATTGCGTATTACTAAACCAAATCGTAACTGCTCAGATTGCCCCTGAAATTCGTCAATTCAAGGCGGAAAATGTGAGT
>CAYOOU010000120.1:0-4299 GCA_964405635.1 uncultured Piscirickettsiaceae bacterium | reverse complement strand
TTATTTCGCCTCGGATGCAACACCCCGCAGCAATAATTGTTTTTCCACTTGGTTGACGCGGTTTTTTATGACCTGAGCTAAAGATCCCCATGGTATCCCCTTTATCTTTTTTTGAATTTCATCAAAATTATCCAGCCGCCACTGTGCAAATGGTGCTGGGTTGAGCTTTCTTTGAACAAAAGAAACTTCATAATGCAGATGAGGCCCTGAAGAAAGACCCGTCGATCCTATCTGACCGATAACCTGCCCCTTCTTTACCACCTCTCCGGTTTTGACCAGTCGCTTAGACATGTGTCCATAGAGCGTGCGAAAACCACTGCCGTGATCAATTAACACCAAGTTTCCATAACCGCTTTTCTTCAAGTAGCCGGAATATTCCACCACGCCATCCGCCGTCGCAATAATGGCATCGCCTAACTTTCCTCGGTAATCTAAACCTTGGTGAAACTCTTTTTTACCCGTGACGGGATGAACTCTCCAACCAAATGTGCTGCTCACTCCTTGATATTTTTGTACTGGGCGCCCACTGGGAAACTCTGTCAACATAAACTTTTTTTCCAAAGTGGTAAGCTGCACTTTTTTGACTCTCTCCACAATAGGCATATCCTCTTGAGGTTTGACACCCACAAGATCTTCAAGCCCTTCAAGCGTTTGATTCAAAAAAGTGAGTTGCTTGGTTTTATCCAACAACTCATTCTGTATTGCCCGCCGCTCCGCCTGCAGGCGCAAAAAATCTTGCTGGTTCTTTTTAACCGTCTCGGTATAGCGTAGCTCTTCAGCTGCACGCTTCGCTTCTATTTCACTGACCTGCTTGGAAAGCCACCAGATAGTGGTTCCACCAATGGTCATGGTCAAAATAATAAACAGCAAAAAAAACCACGCAAAACGGCGCACAATCTGGTTAAAGGAATAGTCCTTTACCCCATGCACATCACTAATGGAGATGGTAAACTTATTTCGCATCTAGACTCACCCGCCTTCTAAGTTCTGACTTAAAGTGCTTTAACAATGGCATCTCCCATTTCAGAGGTGGAAACCTGCTTCATTCCATCTTGCATAATGTCTACAGTACGCAAGCCCTGATCCAGCACCTTGCTCACGGCATTCTCAATTTTCACTGCCAAATCTTCACGCTCAAGGCTATAACGCAACATCATCGCGGCGGACAACACTGTGGCAATTGGGTTGGCAATATTTTGCCCAGCAATATCGGGCGCTGAACCATGAGAGGGCTCATACATGCCCTTATTATTCGCATCCAAAGAAGCTGATGCCAACATGCCAATAGAGCCGGTCAACATTGAGGCCTCATCTGACAAGATATCGCCAAACATATTCCCCGTCACCATCACATCAAACTGCTTAGGATAGCGAATCAACTGCATGGCAGCATTGTCCACATACATATGCTGGACTTCCACTTCGGGATAATCTTGTGCCACTTCATCCACCACTTCACGCCACAGCTCAGTTACTTCCAGCACATTGGCCTTATCCACTGAACAAAGCTTTTTATTGCGCTTCATCGCCGCATCAAAAGCCACACGCGCAATTCGCTTAATTTCAGACTCTGAATAAACATAGGTGTTATACCCTTGGCGTTCACCATTTTCCAAAGTGCGAACCCCCCTTGGTTGACCAAAGTAGATACCCCCCGTCAACTCACGCACAATCAAAATATCCAACCCAGCTACGACTTCTGGCTTTAAGGTAGAGGCATCGGCCAACTGCGGGAAGAGGTAGGCGGGACGCAAATTGGCAAACAGTTCCAACTCAGAACGCAGACGCAACAACCCTTTTTCAGGGCGCACAGAAATGTCCAAAGACTCCCACTTATAGCCGCCCACAGCACCCAACAAAATGGCATCCGCTGATTTAGCCTTAGCCATAGTGCTGTCTGCCAAAGGCACACCATGCACATCATAGGCAGCACCGCCCACTAGGTCTTCAGTCATTTCAATGTCTAGGTTATCGGACTGCTTTAGAGCTTCCAATACTTTTACCGCTTCAGCAGTAATCTCTGGGCCAATGCCATCTCCGGGCAGAACAAGCACTTGTTTTGTCATTGTTTAAAATCCTTTATTCAAGTAACTACTCAGCTTACCCCTGAACAGTTACAATAAAACTAATTACTCATCTATTTAACTAATCTAAACTTGTGTATGGGCAAACAACCAAGGCGCTTCTTTTTTACGCCGCTCTTCATAAGCACGAATCTCATCAGCGTGCTGCAAGGTTAAGCCAATATCATCTAAACCATTCAGCAAGCAGTGACGACGGAAGCTATCCACTTCAAATTCAATGATTTCGCCATTAGGTTTAACAATCTGCTGTGCCTCGAGGTCAATGGTCAGCTGATACCCTTCATTCGCTTCCACCTCTTTAAACAGCTCGTCCACAATCTGCTCATCAAGCACAATGGGCAAGATGCCGTTTTTAAAGCTGTTGTTAAAGAAAATCTCGGCAAAACCAGGCGCGATAATCACATCAAACCCATAATCCTTCAGTGCCCAAGGGGCGTGCTCTCGGCTAGAGCCGCAACCAAAGTTTTCTCGTGCCAATAGAATCTTTGCCCCTTGATAGCGAGGCTGGTTCAGCACAAAGTCCGGATTAAGTGGACGATTGCTGCAGTCTTGCCCTGGCTCACCTACATCGAGGTAGCGCCACTCATCAAATAGATTGGGCCCAAAGCCTGTCCGCTTAATGGATTTGAGAAACTGTTTAGGGATAATGGCATCGGTGTCCACATTGGCGCGATCCATAGGTGCCACAATGGCGGTCAACTTTTGAAACTTCTCCATCTTACTCTGCCTCCGCCAAAAATTCTTTCACATCCACAAAGTGCCCTGCCACTGCAGCCGCAGCTGCCATCTCTGGACTCACCAAGTGGGTACGCCCACCTGCACCTTGCCGCCCTTCAAAGTTACGGTTTGAGGTGGAGGCACTGTGCTTGCCAGCAGGCAATTTGTCCGCATTCATTGCCAAACACATGGAGCAGCCTGGGTTACGCCATTCAAAGCCAGCTTCAATAAAGATTTTGTCCAAACCTTCCTCTTCCGCCTGCTTTTTCACCAAACCAGAACCCGGCACGGCCAAAGCTTGTTCGACACACTCCGCCACCTTGCGACCTTTTAGCACCTTGGCTGCTGCTCGGAAATCTTCAATCCGAGAGTTGGTACAAGAACCAATAAAGACATAATTCACCGGAATATCGGTGATATTCATATCAGGTTCAAGCCCCATATAATCCAAAGCGCGCTGAATGCCGTCTGCCTTCACTGGATCGGCTTCATTGGCAGGATTAGGCACTTTGCCATCAATAGGCGCTACCATTTCAGGTGAAGTACCCCAGGTGACTTGCGGCTTGATTTTGCTGCCATCAATTTCTACGACACGGTCAAACTTTGCATCTGGATCAGACTTTAAGTCCTTCCAAGCTTCCACCGCCTTCTCCCAAAGTTCACCTTTAGGCGCAAAGGGGCGACCTTTCACATACTCAATGGTTTTCTCATCCACGGCCACCATGCCGGCACGGGCACCTGCCTCAATCGCCATATTACACACGGTCATTCGCCCTTCAATGGACATATTGCGGAACACTTCGCCACCAAACTCAATGGCATACCCTGTGCCGCCAGCCGTGCCAATCTCACCGATAATGGCCAAGACCACATCTTTCGGCGTAACACCTGGCTGCAGTTCGCCATCGACCTTAATGAGCATGTTTTTCATCTTCTTCTGAATCAAGCACTGGGTGGCCAATACATGCTCCACTTCAGAGGTACCAATGCCATGCGCCAAAGCGCCCAAAGCTCCGTGGGTAGAGGTGTGAGAGTCACCACACACCACGGTCATGCCTGGCAATGTCGCCCCCTCTTCAGGTCCAACCACATGGACAATTCCTTGACGAATATCCCCAATGCCAAACTCAGTGATACCAAACTCCTTGGTATTCATATCCAAGGTTTGCACCTGAATCCGAGAGACTGGATCCTGAATATCCTCAACACTGCTGTAATCGGTGGTAGGGACATTGTGATCTGGCGTAGCCAGGTTGGCATCGACTCGCCAAGGCTTTCGTCCTGCTAAACGCAGCCCTTCAAAGGCTTGAGGAGAGGTCACTTCGTGTAACAAGTGACGATCAATATAAATCAACGCCGTGCCGTCCTCTTCCTGACGCACCACATGCTGATCCCACAATTTATCGTACAAGGTCTTGGACATTGCTATAATCCCGTTTCAATAGAGTTAATAGTGAATTATAGCGTTTTACCCTGCAGCGAAAAAGGAAAAATGAGT
>CAYOOU010000119.1:0-4335 GCA_964405635.1 uncultured Piscirickettsiaceae bacterium | reverse complement strand
TTGAATAGAGAATTCTGTCTATGAACCAAGCCCATTTAACCTCTCAAAAACCTGTTCAAGTGCACTATCTAAAAGATTATCAACCACCTGCTTTTGAAATTGAGGAGGTGAATCTGACCTTTGAACTGTATCCTGAGCAGACTCAGGTGACCAATCGCATGAAAATTCGCCGTGTGTCGAAAGAATCGGTGCCTTTAGTTTTAGACGGAGAAGCGTTGGTATTAAAGTCGGTTCAACTTAATGGAGAACCGTTGTCCCCTGAAGCGTATCAGTTGGATGAGGTGAGCTTAACCTTGCCCAAGGTGCCAGATTGCTTTGAACTGGAAGTGGTGACGGAGATTAACCCGGCAGGCAATACAGCACTGGAGGGACTTTATCTGAGTAGCGGTAATTACTGCACCCAGTGTGAGGCAGAGAGTTTTCGTAAGATCACCTACTATCTCGATCGTCCCGATGTGATGAGCTACTTTACCACTACAGTTATTGCGCCTAAAACGGAAGCGAGTGTTCTGCTCTCTAATGGAAATTTGGTTGAAGTTGGAGAGCTTGAAGATGGGCGCCACTATGCGGTATGGGAAGATCCTTACAAAAAGCCCTGTTACCTCTTTGCTTTAGTGGCAGGGAATTTGGCTGCGATTGAAGACCATTTTATTACACAAGATGGCCGTAAGGTGGCATTGAAGATTTATGTGGAGCCACACAATATTGATAAATGCGATCATGCGATGGCCTCCTTGAAAAAGTCGATGGCTTGGGACGAACAGCGCTTCGGCCTCATCTATGATTTGGATATCTATATGATTGTGGCTGTGGATGACTTTAATATGGGGGCAATGGAGAATAAAGGGTTAAATATTTTTAACTCCAAATATGTATTGGCCAAGCCTGAAACGGCTACAGATACCGACTATGAAGGGATTGAAGCGGTCATTGGTCATGAGTATTTTCACAACTGGACAGGGAATCGTGTCACTTGTCGTGACTGGTTTCAGTTGACCTTAAAAGAGGGGTTGACAGTTTTCCGTGATCAGGAATTTACAGCCGATATGCTCTCCCCAGCCGTGAAACGGATTGAGGATGTGAAGCGGTTGCGAACCTATCAGTTTCCAGAGGACGCGGGTCCTATGGCACACCCCATTCAGCCACAGTCCTATATTGAGATGAACAACTTTTATACCGTCACGGTTTATGAAAAGGGGGCCGAGGTGGTGCGGCTCTACCACACCTTGCTGGGCGAAGCCGGTTTTCGAGCCGGGATGGATCTCTACTTTAAATGCCATGACGGTCAGGCAGTCACGGTAGAAGATTTTCGTCAAGCGATGGCAGATGCCAATAATGTGAACTTGGATCAGATGCACCATTGGTATATTCAAGCGGGCACGCCTGTGGTGAAAGTGAAAAGTTTTTATGATGCAGATGCGCAGAGACTGACCCTAGAGTGTAGCCAGTGGCTAAAGGGGGAGCAGAGTCACCAGCCTTTTTTGATTCCCATTCGGATGGGCATTTTGTCAGCCACAGGTGAGGTTCAGGCTTTGAGTGCGGCCGATGCTGATATTCAGCTCACATCAAGCACTGATGCCATTTTAAAAATGACAGAGCTCAACCAAGTTTTTGTGTTGGAAAATATTGCGGGGAGTGAGGGTGAGCCACCGGTGCCAGTGTTGTTGCGAGATTTTTCTGCTCCAATTATTTTGCAGTACGACTACTCGGAGCAGGATTTGAGCTTGATTGCTCAGCAGGATGAAGATCCTTTTATGCGTTGGGAGGCGATTCAGCAGTTGGCGCTGAAAGCACTTAAAGAAAATATTGCGGCTTTCCAACAGGGAGAGGCATTTCAGCTCAATGCGACCTACGCTCAAGCTTTTAATACACTGTTGCAACAGGCTTTAGAGGCATTAGAGGGCTCAGAATCGAACAGCGAAGAAACGGTCGATTTGGCCCTGATTGCGCTTGCATTGACGCTCCCCGACTTAACCTATATTGGTGAGCAGTACGATAAGGTCGATATTGAAGCGACTTACTTTAGCCATCAGGCGATGCGGACAGCTTTGGCAGAGCAGGCTAAAGAGACGCTGTTGGCGCTCTATCATCAATTGAATCAGCCAGAGGTTTATCAATATGATAAAACCCAAATTGCTCGTCGAATGCTTAAAAACACCTGTTTGCGTTATTTAGGGAGCTTGTTTACAGAAGAGGAGACAGAGACTCTGCTGTGGACACAGTATCAAACTCAGCGGAATATGACCGATGTACTGGCGGCACTGGAAGCTTTAAGTCATACCCCTCTATCAGCCCGTGAGACCGCTTTGGCAGATTTTTATCAGCGTTGGCAATCGGAGCCTTTGGTGCTGGACAAGTGGTTTGCCTTACAGTCAGGATCTCACCATGAGCACGCTTTGGAACATGTCCGAGAGCTGGTGCAACACCCAGACTTTAGTTATACCAACCCCAATCGGGTTCGGAGTGTGCTGGGGGTATTTGGTCGTTCCAACCTGATGGGTTTCCACCGTGCTGATGGCGAAGGTTATCAATTTTTGGCCGATCAAGTATTAAAACTGGATCGCATCAATCCTCAAGTTGCCGCCCGAATTGTCAGCCCCTTTACCCAGTGGCAACGGTATGATGAAGGCAGACAGCAGATGATGCAACAACAGTTACAACGGATGCTTCAACAGGCCAATCTCTCTAAAGACCTTTATGAAGTGGTCAGTAAAAGTTTATCATAGCTTGAAAGCCATAAAGGCAGGACTGGGGATTCTGACAATGCTCGTGGCAAAAATTGCCAAGTTTGAAAAAAGTGCGTTTGCCGTTCTGATCTGTTTTTGTGTGGTTGGGAGCGCTTGGGCGGAGTCGTTTACTATTTCTGAGGAGGTCGCAACGACAACGGACTCAACACTGCCCGTTAAGCAGCAAGTGCAGCAACTGGATGCAGAGATTTTGCTGCTTAAGGCGGAGTTGGCGCGGCAAAATGGAGAGTATCAGTTGGTCAAGGCGTTGTTGCAACAGATTCCGCTGGAGATATTAAAGCCAGAAGACCGACAAAGGGCAGATGCGCTTCAGAAATACTGGCAACAAAAGTCGGCCGTTGAGTCTAGCGGAAACAATGGGGAAGTGCCTCCTAGTCAGCAAGAACAAAAATTCCTAGTAGATTTACAACAGCCTTTAGCCATTTTGCCCCTGACAGGAACCTATGGCCCCTTAGGTCAGGCATTATTAGAGGGGTTACAGTCTCAGCTAGACAACTCACTTCAGGTAGTGGACAGTGCACTGTTTGAAAAACCTTCACAGTTGTGGTCACTCGTTTCACTTTATTATCAGCCTTCCATGATCTTTGGCCCTTTAAGACCGGACTGGAGCTTGGCTTTGAGTCAGCTCAATACTACTATCCCCATGCTCACCTTTAATAGTCAAACACAACTGCAGCCTAATGTGCGCAGCTTTGCGCCAAATAAACGAGATCGATTACAGTTTTTAAACTTCTTTTTGCAGTTTCAAGAAGTTGAGCGATTAGGCGTGTTGTATCGACCGATAAAGGAGAAGACGCAGCAAGCGTATTTGCCTTTATGGCAACAATTGAATCAACAGCATTTGCCTCCTTTTAAGGTTCAGAAGGTACAAGCCATTACTGCTGGTGTTGATCAAGCCTTTGGTCAGCTGGTAAATGCCAACCTCTCTCAAAAACGGGCGCGCTGGCTGCAGCACACTTTAGGTGAGCACTTACATTATCAGGCGCGGGCACGGCAAGATCTACAGGCCATAGTGATGTTCGCGCCTTTGGAGCAAGCGCTGCAGGGGCGACCTTTAATGACCTATTATCATCTGGATCAAAACAGCTTTATTTGGTTGCCAGAACCTCTGCCCACTCAGGAACAGTTACAAAAGAGTCTGCCAGTGTGGCAGCAAACCTATGGCGTATTCCCCGCCTATTTTCAATTGCCACGGTCAGCAGAATTCAAGAAAAGTCCAAGCTTTTCTGAAAAAAACTCTACAGTTGGCATTTTTTATGCTTTAGGGGAAGCGACAATTAAAATTTTAACCGCATTGCAAACAAACCGTGATCGTCCACCGCCGCAGTTGTTTCAGACACATATAGGTAAAGTGTGGGTGGATCAGACGATGCAGTTTCATTTGATTCCTAAAATTGTTTGGTTGGATGAAGGGCAAATTCAGCCTTTTGCCATGGACAGTTTATGGCCATATCTCATGAAACAACCGGCGACCACAAAGCGTGGAGATGATGAGTAAAAGGAAGCGTGCATGAGTGACACGATTGATCCTAATGATTTAGATAGCATTGATGCTCTGTTGGATGAGACAGAGCTGGAGGCGTCTGAA
>CAYOOU010000118.1:0-4361 GCA_964405635.1 uncultured Piscirickettsiaceae bacterium | reverse complement strand
TTCGACCAAGGCATTAAGACCTATGCGGTTGATTTACATGGTTTCGAGTGGAGGGCTCAAGCATGAGAAAAATACTTCAGAGCCTAACCAATATGAATTATGAAGAGCTGCACACTCAATCACTGCATGGCGTGCCTTATTCAGACTTGGAGCGGGAACAGCTTTTTAGTCTGTCCGAGCAATGTGGGCAGCACATAGAAGCCCGATTAATACAACTGGAAGCCATTGGGCGGGCGTTATTTGTGGCATCTAATGATGAAGATAGTGGGGTATTTACAATGACCGATGCGGGCATTATCGGGCTGTTTTTTGAGACTGAAGCCGCAACCATTGCCGAACTCTTAGACCTTCAATATTCAACTTCTACTAAATCACAGGATCAAAGGGGGTGAATCATGGATAAGCGATTAGAAAAAAAGTTAGAAACTTATAATCTGATGCGTGGGAACTTGACACCTGAAGCGCAACAAAAAGAGTTAGTAAATATTGAGGCGTTTAAATCTCTCTTACAAATTGAACGGGCTTTAATTCGTGAAATAAACGATACAGACAGCCCAATAGGGCAAGCCGTTCAGGATGCGGTATTTCATTTCTTATTTTTTAATGGAGTGGAGGATTTAGAAGAGTTAGCAGGACGATTAGACCGCTTAGAAAATGATTTGGCGGAAGTCCGAGAAATGGCATTAAATGCGGACAGTCAAGCCAGCAGCACCGAGAATAATGTTAATCATTCTTTGGAGCATATCGACTGCTCAATAATCGGCATGGAGCGTGATATAGACGAACTCCGTCAACTCATCAAAGGCAAACGGGGGCGGTAAGATGCAGCGGCTAGAACTTCACCAACTGCCACAGCTTTTAGCCTATATCCCCGCTGATACACCACGGGACGAATGGGTTTTAAATCTGATGGCGATTAAATCCGAGTTTGGAGAATCGGGAAGAGAAGCCGCTCAAGCTTGGAGCTCCACCGCTCCGAGCTTTAAGCTGGCGGACTTTCTAGCAACTTGGAAAAGCATTAAAGCCGATGGTGGTCGTACCATTGCCTCATTGGTTTATGAAGCCAAACAAAACGGCTTTAAATTCGCCCCCATATCGCCACAGCAAGCCGAAAAGCTAAAAGCTGAACAGAGACAGCGGCAAAAAGAAAAAGCCGCCTTAGCAAAGCTAGAGGCGGAAGAGACCGCAAAGCGACAGCAAGCGGTTAAAGAAAAAGCTCAAGCCATTATCCAAAGTTTGAGCAGTGCAGGCAATCAGTGGGTGAATGGGCGGATGGTTTTTATGCAGCCCAAATATGCCAGCCCGCTGCACCCTTACTATGCCAAAAAAGGCTTAGGGGAAGCGGTCAAGCATTTAAAGCCCGTCTTCATGGATAACAACAGCCTAATCATCCCCGTGCAGCACTTATCAAACAATGGTGAGCTTGAGACTTGGAGCCTGCAATTTATCGACCCTGACGGCAATAAACGCTTTCTAAAGGGCGGTAAGTTGAAAGGCGGCTTCTATCCCGTGCGATTAGCTCCTAATGGCGGCTATGTTCATGAAGTAGTGATTTGTGAAGGATACGCCACGGGGGTAACACTGGCGGCTTACTATTTCCAACACTCAGAGGTAATTTGTGCGTTTAATGCGGGCAATTTAAAAAAAGTAGCCATTGCATTAAAGCACCGTTACCCTGCCGCTCGTTTCATTATCGCAGGCGATAACGACCACCTCACCGAGCAAAAGACGGGCAAGAATGCAGGCAAACAAAAAGCCATAGCAGCGGCTAAGGCAATCGGTGCGTTTGTATGCCTGCCCGAGTTTGCCCCGCATGAGGAAGGCACAGACTGGAACGATAGGTTTTTACTAGACCGAAACCAGCCCCAAATAACGCACAGTGCCTGATCCTTTTAACCTTTAGGCTGCCCCGTCAAGCTGGCGGGGTGTCTTTGCCAATCGAAACAATGGGAATATCATCATGAGTAAAAAAGACAATCCACCTAATTTAACCATAGTCCCCAAACCCTTAGAAGGGCTAAAAAACCGAGACGCCATTAAGGCGGAACAGTCGATTAAAGCCCCATCAGATAACCTACCTGATGGCTTTTTCTTTGGAGAGAAAGGGCTCTATTATCAAGACCCCCAAAACGAAGACGCCCCCGCTGTTTGGATATGCTCACGGCTGGAAGTAATCGCCCTAACCAAGGATGAACATCATAACAACTTTGGCAAAATGCTAGAGTTTACCGATGAAGCAGGTCACTTTAAACGCTGGATTATGCCAAAGGCTTTACTGTCTGGGCGTTCTGAAGCCTTGCAGAGTGAGTTATTGAAGCGTGGGTTATTTGTAATTGAGACCCCAAAAGCCAAAAGCCTATTAGTCCGTTATATCAACCGCTCTAAAGACTTGCCCATTTTAACCACGGTTGACCGTGTGGGATGGTGGAATGATGAAATCTACATTCTACCCGATAAGGTCATAGGCAAACCTGATGAAGCCATCTACTATTCAGAAATCCCCAATCAGTCCGACTACAGCCAAAAGGGAACCCTTGAGCAATGGCAGCAGAAAATCGCCCGCTATGCCGTCAACAATCCCCGTATGATGCTATTTATGTGTGCAGCCTTTGCCGCTCCACTGCTAAGGCTTGCAGGTGTCGAAGGGGGCGGGTTTCATATTTACGGCGATTCAAGCACAGGAAAAACCACCATCAGCTATGCCGCTGCCAGCGTTTGGGGCAATGCCGAAGAGAGAAAACTAAGATGGAGAGCGACCGATAACGGGATAGAAAAACCCGCCTTTGACCATAACGACAGCCTGTTATGGCTGGATGAAATCGGGGAATTTGAGCCTAAAAAATTGAGTAAGGCGATTTATATGCTTTCCAATGGACAAGCCAAACAAAGAGCAACAGACACCAACCTTAAACGCTGGCGGCTGCTCTTTATCTCAACGGGGGAACTTAGCAGTAAGTCCGTCGTTCAGTCTGTAGATGAGCAGCTAAAAGCAGGGCAGGAAGTCCGCTTTATGAACTTTGCAGCAGACACGGGGGCGTATGGTGTTTTTAATACCCTATACCCCGAATTTGCCACCGCAAGAGAGCAAGCAGAAGCCATAGAGAGAGCCGCCACCAAGGAATGTTACGGGCTGGCAGGTAAGGCGTTTATTAAGCACCTAATCAATGATATACCCAAAGCCAAAGCCTTTATTAGTGCAGCCATGCAAACATTTATTGATCAAGAAGTCCCTAAAGATGCTCATGCTCATATCTACCGTTCAGCCAAACGATATGCCATCTTAGCAGCAGCGGGCGAATTAGCCGCCACCTATGGCATTACTGGATGGCAAGATATGCAAGCCTATAACGGCATTGCCGCCATGTTCAAAGAGTGGAAGGCTGAACAAGGTCACCTGAATATTAGTATGGAAATCAAAGCCGCTATTAGAAGAGTAAGGAGCTTTATAGCAGAACACGGGGATTCACGCTTTAAACAGCTAGAACGGGCAGATGACACGCACGCCCCATCAACCCCCTATATGGTGGGATATGTAGGGCGTCCACCAGGTTTAGGAAAAAAGCCAATGCCTGATGACCCTGAAGAAAAGTATTATTATTTCCTATTGGATAAATTTCAAAGTGAAGTATGTAAAGGTATGGATGTTCACTTGGTAACCAAAGCCTTAGCCATGTTTAACCTAATCCACAGCTCACCCAATGGCAAAGACAAAAACGGCAACCCTAAAAGAACATTTAGGCATAAGCTCACCTACCTAGGAGAGAAGCACGGAAACCCCATCACATACGCCATACCCGCATCTATCCTATCCTTTGACATCTAACCAACCACCACAGCAAGAAAGCCGCTTAAACGCCCAATAACGGGCGTTTGCTTTATCTGCCCTCCTAACCTACCCAAACACACTAAACGCCTCACCTGCTACACCTCATGGGGAACCAGTGACCAGCTCACAGGATCAACCGACCAGCTCGACCACCTGACCACCTGACCACTACACACACCAAACGGGCGGCTTTCTTTTTTCCCAAAAAAATAAATATAGCGATTTATCTATGCAATTTAAAAAGGTACTCCGACCAATAAAGCCCGTGCGGGTGCGTAGAGTCGCGGCATTTCGCTAGTTTTTGCATAAAAAATATATGCAACTCAATAACTTATGCAGCCATTACCCACCTATTGCCTAACCCGTGATGCAATTTCTGAACATTTTTTTAGGGCTTGATAATTTTTAACATCCTGAACCTATAGATAGATGACTATAGATATAGCCTCTACCGACCAAACCGACCAAACCGACCACACCGACCACACCGACCACACCGACCACACCGACCACCGACCAGCTCGACCGTCTAACC
>CAYOOU010000117.1:0-4496 GCA_964405635.1 uncultured Piscirickettsiaceae bacterium | reverse complement strand
TTAGCCATGCAGCCACGGTGGTTCTGATTCATGGATTTGATTCAAACAGGCATACTTGGTATCAACACCACACCGTAGATGCGCTTTTCGCCTCTGGTTGGCAAGATGCCACGGGCACTCTTTTTAAACCACCTTCTCAACACTCAAAGCCAAGAAAAGTCTTTTTTACCCTCGACCTCCCTTGGTATGAACCCATTGAAACACAAGCCAAAGTCCTGCGGGATGCACTAAAGTTTATCTATCAACAACGGCAAGAGCCGCTGATTTTAGTGGGTCACTCTGCTGGAGGCATTGTCGCGCGTTTTTATCTGCTCACGCCCCATACCGTCCCCGTGCAAGGACTGATTACCCTTGCCAGCCCTCACCTCGGATCCCCTTGGGCAGAGATGGCGTGGCGAGCCTTGCAAAGTCCAATGGGAGATTTCTTTGATATGATGGGGGCAGACAAATGGGCACAAGCAGAAATGTTACTTTGGGAACTCTCTGTCACGCCCAAAACCAATCTGATTCACTGGATGAATCACCAACCGCACCCGCAAGGCATTCGTTATATCAGCGTAATACACCGTATCCGTGCCAACCAGATGAAAATGGACTTCTTTGTTCCTATGGCTTCTCAAAATATGAACAATATCCCAGCCCTAAGAGGCCGATCCGAAACCTATCCCCTCTTTGCCAACCATCAACTCAGCCGTAAAGATGGCCTGTTATTGGCTTGGCTATTAGCGAGATTCAAATAGTCCCGTGGAAAGCTTTCAAATCCTGCTCTTTTTTATCTCCCTGCTGGCCAATTTTCTCTCTGCCCTAGCAGGGGGTGGTGCTGGCCTATTGCAACTGCCAGCTCTACTCTTTTTGGGGTTACCATTTGCCATCGCCTTAGCCACCCATAAGGTGGCCAGTGTCTTTCTTGGCCTGGGTGCCACCGCCCGCCACCTCAAATCAGGCACTTTCAACTGGCGCTTTTCTCTCTTTATTCTTGCTTTTGGGTTGCCCGGCGTCATAGTTGGGGCCAATTTGATTCTGCAAGTCGATGAACGCTGGGCACAAATTGCCCTAGGGCTCCTCACCTTTGGGCTCGGACTCTACTCATGGCGTAAACCCAATCTAGGCCAAGAAACGCAACACCCCCAACACTCCCAATTCGGCTGGTTATTTGGCGGTGCTGTTCTGTTTTTTATTGGCGCCCTCAACGGTTCTCTGACCTCTGGTACCGGCCTTTTTGTCACCCTATGGCTGGTTCGCTGGTTTGGGTTGGACTATAAAACGGCTGTCGCCTACACCCTAATTTTGGTGGGCATTTTCTGGAATGGCACCGGTGCTCTCACTTTAGGTTTTTTATCTCAAATCCAGTGGAACTGGCTGCCAGCACTTATTCTTGGCTCCCTCATAGGCGGCTATCTCGGTGCACACCTCTCCATTATTAAAGGGAATGCTCTGGTGAAAAAAAGCTTTGAATGGATGACCATGCTAGTAGGCATCGCTTTAATCTTAAAAGCACTTTAAGAAGAGGCTTTTATTTCTGCCTATGTAACTCTCCAATTACTAACCGATCTCTAGCATCAAACAGTTTTCGACTGCCTAAATGCAGTGCAATTAAAGTGCCCGCTCCAGTGGAAACTGTTATCAGCAGCATAATCATAATCTGATACTTCACCGCTTCCATCGGTTCTGCACCAGCCAAAATCTGCCCAGTCATCATTCCTGGCAGAGAGACAATACCAGCCGCCACCAACATATTAATAATGGGAATCATCGCCGTATGTAGGCTCTGCTCTCGTACAAAACTAATCGCCTGCCGACCCGTCCGCCCCAAAGCCAACTGTGCCTCAATCGCCCCTTTCTGGGCAATGGCACTTTTGGTCAAGGTATCCAACCCAATGCCCACTGCCGTCATACTATTGCCCAACACCATACCCAATAGTGGAATGGCATATTGAGGCTCCCACCAAGGCTGGGGCTCAATCACTACCCTTAGCACCATAACCGTCAGCACCAAGGCGGTCATCGAAAGTGAGAGCAGTCCAATCCAATAGGAGGCATATTTATCAAAAAGATAGGTTTGACGCTTCACAATCTCATAACCCGCAAAGGCCAGCATAACCAGCCCCACCAGCGCCACCCAAATAAACTGATCGGCTACAAACACCCAACTGAGCCACACGCCCATGAAGAACAGCTGCACCACCATCCGCACCGTGGCAATCCACAACTGCTTGGTTTGGGAAAAACCATTCAACAGTAACGCAATGCCCAACAAAAAGACCAGCCCTGCCAAAAAGACTAAGTCTTGGTACGACAGACTTATCATTTGCATAAATAAACAACCGTATCAATGGATGAAAAAATGCCATTCTATCCGTTCACTCACTTCAAACAAAACGATTTTTCAATATAAGATAAAAATTGGCAACATTTTTGCTATAGTTTTTAAAAACTTTATCTTAGAGCTTTGAGCGAGATGAATTTTTTCATCCCGTGCAAAGGCCTCTATCTAGGAGTCCGAGATGCTAAACAACCTAAGTATTAAATCCAAGCAAGTAATTGCCATTATCCCTCTTATTCTTGCGCTACTTTTCTATGGCAGCTTGGTCATTAAAGAGAAGTTAGAGATTTATCACGAAATGAATCAAGCTCAAGCCTCGGTTACCCTATCCATCAGCATGGGAAACTTAGTACATGAACTGCAAAAAGAGCGAGGAATGAGCGTGGGCTATATTGCCTCCCAAGGAAAAAAGTTTTCGAAGGCGCTCTCTAAACAATATCAAAGTGTAAACGCCAAGCTTGCCTCTTTTAAAGCCCTTTTAAATAAAACGGCTGAAAAACATCCTAGCTTGGCCACTATTTCACTCTACCATGCAACACTTAACAACTTAAAAAAACGCACAAAAATCCAAAATTGTGTACATCAATTTAGTTGCCCCCCCTCTAAAGTTGCTGGCTATTACTCTCACATCATTCAAGCACTCATGATGACTGCTCAAAAAGACTTTACTCATGTTAAAAACCCTCAAATTAAAGACATGGGTTATAGCTACTATGCCCTATTACAAGCCAAAGACCAACTGGGCAAACTGCGTGCGGTACTCGCCGAGGTTTTTAGTAAAGGCTATATCTCTCAACATCAGCAAATTCAGGTAGCCCGACTTGAAACTGAAAAAAACACCTACACCGACCTCTTTACTCGCTTTGCCAATGAAACAGAACAACAGACCATGAAGCAGATTTTAAACAGTGAAGCGGCCAAAAAATTTGATGTTGCCATTGATCTGGCTCTACACGCCAAAACCGGAACGCATACCCTTAACCAAGATGCTTCCGACTGGTTCAATACTGCCACCCAATTTATCAATAAATTCAAAGGGTTTGAAGTCCAACAAGAAAGTGCTCTACTCACTCTATCTAAACGCATAGAAAAAGAAGATCAAAATAGCCTCATCTTCCAAAGCGCTCTAATAATTATAGCGCTACTAATGGGTACTCTCTTCTCATGGATTATTATCCGCAATATCCAATCTCAACTAGCTCAGATGAATGATGTGATTTACAAAATCTCAGACAATGCAGACCTAACCCTACGAATGCCCATTGAAACCAAAGATGAGCTCAGCCAAATTGGTCGAGCCTTTAACCACATGTTAGACCGGATGCAACAACTCATTAGCGATGTGCTCAACATCTCCAACACTGTTGGCCAATCCAGCGAAAAACTGGTCAATGCTGCTGATAAAACCAAAGTCTCCATGCAACAACAGTATGAAGCGGTTCATCAAATTTATGAAAACATTGAAGAAATGACCCGTTCCATTAACCAAGTGGCTAAACAGATGGCATCAGTAAAAGAGCAAGCCAAAACAGCCTATCATGAAGGACAAGAAGCGGAAATCAATACCCTAGAATCGGCCCAAGCCATTGAAGCCCTGGCTTACGATATTGAAAAAACCGCTGAAGTGGTCAATAAAGTAGAGCAAGAGAGCACCGAAATTCGCAGTGTACTGGACATTATCAAAGACATCTCCGAGCAGACCAACCTGCTAGCACTCAATGCCGCCATTGAAGCTGCTCGTGCCGGTGAACATGGTCGAGGATTTGCGGTGGTGGCCGACGAAGTTCGCTCTCTAGCGGTTCGTACTCACCAATCCACTGAAGAAATTCAACGGATTATCGAAACGCTTTCCAGCCAAACCTCTCGTGCCAATAAAGCCATGCACCACTCCAAAGAGGCAGCGATGCAAAGCGTTGAGCAGATCGAAACGGTTAAAGAAGCACTAAATGGCATTTTACACACCATGCAAGCAACCGTGCAAACCAATGAAGAGAGTGCCCGCGTGGGTGAAATGCAAGCCCACAAAGCGGGGCAAACCAAAGAAAATGTTAACGCTGTACAAGCCTTGGCAGAAACGGCTCAGCAAAATACCGAGCAAGTCTATACCAGCTCGCACCAACTGAAAGAGGTAGCGAGTGAACTCAAACAGAAGGCTCAAATCTTCAAGATTTAA
>CAYOOU010000116.1:0-4568 GCA_964405635.1 uncultured Piscirickettsiaceae bacterium | reverse complement strand
TTTGCAGAATCAGAACCCGTGCCTCCTGGCTTAGCCTTGATTAAACAGGCAAAATGTATGCGTTGCCACACTGAGGCAACCTTTTATTCTGGCCAAACAAAAATGGAGAGTTTAGGTGACTTGACCAGTCGAGTCAAAGTCTGCGAAAGCAACTTAAAAGTGGGCTGGTTTGACGATGAAATCGATTCCGTAGTGGATTATCTCAATCAAACCTACTACCACCTTCCAAAATAACCACTTACTTATTCCGTTCCAGCTGCTTGAGTAAAGCCTGAACTTGCGCCAAAGCTTTAAGGTTTACCTTGCTTTGATCTGCCTCATCGGCTGTATAACGGGCATCATCCACAATTTTATAGATGGCATCTAACATAAAATGAAGATAGGTGTCTTGACTAACCTTTTTCCAGTTCCGCTCCTTGGCATACCACTGTTTTTTCAACTCAGGGTGCTGCCTTAGTTCATTTAACACCGCATGCAATACTTTGGGTAACCGTTCCACCGCCTCATGCGGCCAATAGGGACGACCAAAATTGCCTTCATAGTATGCTTGGCGCTCTTTTTTAGCCAACTCAAATACTGGTATCATGGCATCTAACCCTACAGAACGGGCTTCATTTTCTGCAATGTCCAACCGATCGACACTGAGCATAGGCGCATTAGAACGCCAACGCCCATAATTGGTATATACATTATTGCGAGTAATAAACTTGTGCTGCCCTTCCGACAAAATCATGACATTTTTGCCAGAGACTATATACTCCAAGCCATTCTGAGTTAGCTTCTTCTTATCATCCCATAGCTCCCAGCCCTTCTCTTCGGAGAGAGTACCACGCTCATCTACCGCCATTGGCACACAGGAAAGACCATAATCATGCCCTTCTACATAATCCATCACCTTAATTTGATATTGATCTTTTGGTAAAACTCGAGTAATCAGTCCAATAATAAAGGCATCATCCTTAATATTAGCCGCTGGGTAGCCAACAAAAATGGTTTCTCCAACTTTAAAAGGTTTACTTCCTGCCATAACGGACTGGCTTACCAATAACAGTGCCAATAGCACTCCTTTTAGAATCTGCATGCTTTTCATTCTGCTTTTTCACCCTCACTCTTTACCAAATACACTGTCATGACATCACACTGAGCGTTGTGCAATACGGCATCGGTGGTGGAGCCAATAAGCTTCTCCAAAAAAGAGAGGCCATGCCGCCCCATCACGATTAAATCGGCTCCGATCTCTTCTGCCCGATCTACAATATCCACTGAAGGAATTCCTAGCACCACTTTGCACTGCTCTGGTTTGAGACCATTCTCTTCAGCCAACTTGTGCAAACGCTTTTCTGCTGCTTCTACGATCTCTTGAGTCAACTCCACATCCCAAATACCTGGCACACCGGTCACGGCAATATCCTCCAATACCGGATAGGTGGGCGCTTCTGTTACATGAAACAGCTCAATGTCTGCTTCATACAGCATTGCCATATTAACCG
Source organism: uncultured Piscirickettsiaceae bacterium (assembly GCA_964405635.1). Lineage (GTDB taxonomy): Bacteria > Pseudomonadota > Gammaproteobacteria > Thiomicrospirales > Thiomicrospiraceae > JALUXI01. The sequence goes on along the minus strand of CAYOOU010000116.1, from coordinate 3,078 downwards.
CCCTAGCGACGGCTAGCTCACTGTGCCCAGAAAAGTCCACTGGCACCAAAATGGTTCGATAGTTATGCATTGCTCTTCTCCTAAAATCTGTAAAATCTCTTTATCAACAACTTCTGTGGATAACCTTGTGTGCAGCACTTTATTATCGCCAAAAAAGCCTTAAAAGTCTGACTTCTTTATGACTCTGCTTAAAAAATAGGCAACATCCACATCTTCAAAGCAAGGTTGTCTTAACCCTTTGATTTTGGCTTGTCTGCCACATTATTTCGTAAATAAACGGGAAGAGGCACAGCCTCCTCTAGCAAACGCATCTTTTCAGGCCTTTGGCTAGCTATTGCCGCAATAGCAGAAGCCTTTGGATAGGCTTCAAACCAAGAAGTTTGCATTTGATAGCGGGCAATCAAATCTGGATATTCTGACTCTAAGTCTCCAATACCCGCTACCCCAGTGTCCACTTCTGGTAACTCTGTCAACTTTAGCAATTCTACCGACTGACTGTAAAGCTGCCCGTTTTCAATATGACCTGACTGCCAGTAAACCTCTTTCATACGAGCATCTAAAAAAGCGTGCCATTGGGTAAAACCCGTTGCCGTATAACCCTGCCACATTAAGGCCTCAAGACTGGAAACCGCAATCACCGGCTTCTCCCAACCCAAAGCCAACCCTTGAATCACGCCTGCTGCAATACGAATACCAGTAAATGCCCCTGGACCTTCACCAAACGCTAGGGCATCGACCTCCCCTTTTTCCAAGCCAGCTTCGGCAAAGCAGAGTTCAATTTGAGATAAAACCAAGTTGGCGTGCTTTTGAGGGGCTATTTCAAATTGTTCCACCACCACTACACCATCCAGCCACAAGGCTGCTGAACACGCTTTAGTGGCTGTTTCAATCGCCAATATTTTCATCTTTTCTCCTCTCTAAAAATGCGATGGCTTGGGCAGAGTCATATACCCAAGGAAAATCTGGCAAGCTGTTCATAATCTGACGGCCATAGCCTTTGGTGGAAAGCCTAGGGTCACACAACACCAAAACACCATAATCTGCCACATCACGAATCAGTCGCCCACTGCCTTGTTTTAACGCAATGGTCGCCTCTGGCAGTTGAAAATGAACAAACACATTCATCCCCTTCTCCTTCAGATAATTTTCTCGAGCCTGTACCACAGGATCATCAGGGGGAATAAAAGGAATGCGGTCGATCATCACCACTTTTAAGGCCTCACCTTTTACATCCACGCCTTCCCAAAAACTGCTGGTGCCCAATAAAATGGCATTCTGACTCTGTTTAAATGCCTCCAACAATGCGGCCTTAGGCTTATCTCCCTGAACCAAAAGCGCCCCTTCCCAGTGCTGAGACAAAATTTCTGCTGCCTCTTTTAAAGCACGGTAGCTGGTAAACAGGAGAAAGGTACAACCCTTGGCCGCTTTAATAATTGGCCAAATTGCTCTTAAACAGATTTTGACATAATCCGGCGTATTGGGCGAAGGCAACCCTACAGGGTGATAGATTACCCCCTGCTTTTGATAATCAAAGGGGCTGTGCAGCTCCAACTTTTCTGCTTCACTCAACCCTAAACGATTCGCAAAATAATCAAATTGGTGATTGACTGTTAAGGTGGCTGAAGTAAAAATCCATGCTCCACCAAGTGCCTCCCTCTGACGCTGAAAAGCACCCGCTACCGATAAAGGCGTTAAATTTAGCTTAAACCATCCTAGGCGACTTTCCGCCCAGCGCACCTGTTTATCTGAGTCTGGCGACCGCCAGTACTCTATTTGATACAACATCTCCGCCACCCGTGTCTGCAAAGCGGCCAACAGCTTTCCTCGCTCCTTTACAGACTTCAGCGTATCACTCAACTGCTGTAAATGGTTTCTTACTCGCTTTAACTGCGGCTCAAAAGGGGACAAAGCCTCCAACATCTTCCAATTCCACCGCTTTTCCCATTTACCAAAGAGTTCATTGAGTGTTTTAATCTCCTGATCCAGTGCATTGGCCTGATCCACCAACTCCTGCATCTCCTCTGCTTCCTCTTTTTGGGCTTTTTTGATATCCCGAACCAGCTCATCAAACTGCCCTCGGCTAATGCTAAAACCCAAAAATTGAGCAGCAATATCTGGCAATTGATGCGCCTCATCAAAGATATAGACCTCGGCTTCTGGTAACAATTCTCCAAAGTCCTGCTCTCTCAGTGCCAAATCGGCACAAAATAGATGATGGTTGACCACCAACACCTGAGCCTCTTGTGCTCGTTGCTTAGCACTGGGATAAAAACAGCCATCTTCCGACCCACAGCCATTGGCTTGACAAAATTCCAGTTTGGCACACACCTTTCGCCAAATAAGGTCATTTTCATCAACCCCCGTACAGCCTGACCTGTCCCCATCCGAAGTCTGTTCCATCCAATCTTGAATAATGGAAAGTTTTTTCCAATCAGCCCGACTGTGCTGCTCCGAAGTTTGGGTAATCTCAAATCTTTGTGGGCAAATATAATTCTCTCGACCTTTTAGAATCTCGACCTTACCCTTAACTTTCAAACTCTTAAGCAGTAAAGGTAAATCCTTTTCTACCAACTGCTGCTGCAAGTTTTTGGTGGCAGTAGAGATCAGTATCTTTTTTCCAGAAAGCAGTGCCGGCACCAAATAGGCAAAGGTTTTTCCTGTACCAGTGCCCGCCTCAACCAGCAGCGTTCCTTCACCCTCAATTATCCGCTCAACCTTATGTGCCATCTCCAGTTGAGCATCACGGGATTGATACCCTTGAATCAGATTTGATAAAGCACCATCACTGCCCAAGATGACATCAATATTTATATCAGAGGTACTTATTGACTCAGCTTTTGAGTGTTCAGCCGCGCATTCAGTGGACTGGGAAAAAGTTCGAGAAGCAGAAGAAGTCATTCAGATCGGTTTAAGAGGTCTATTTAAATTGCCGATAATTATAGCCGATACCACTCAACACACTTAGAGTTTCTCATATAGTCAACAAATTATTGACAACTTTATCCACATCACTCTCTCCCCTCTTGACACACCCTATCCAACTACCTATAATGCGCCTTTCAAATTTGAACCCTAGGG
>CAYOOU010000115.1:0-4613 GCA_964405635.1 uncultured Piscirickettsiaceae bacterium | reverse complement strand
AATATAATTTATTAATAATGGAGTTGAATATAAAATACTAATTATTTTTCCTGCTATCCTTTCACTACAATAACCCTGAACTTGAATCCCTAACACCATTAATATTTTTCCTTAGTTATGGATTCAAAAATCTAAAATATGCTAAGAGGATACTACGAATGAAAGAAGAAACCACCAAAGTCTCAAGACGCGGAATGCTCAAATTTTTAGGCGGTGCAACTGCAGGTGCAGGCGTTGCCATGATGGGGGCTTGCCAATCCAACCCTTCAACACCAGACTCCGCTCAAGCCGCTTCTGGCACGAACTTAGATGTGGGAAAAGCGAATTTACCCAAGGCGAAAGGCCCTCGAGCACTTGTGATTGGCGGCGGCTGGTCAGGGCTCACCATGGCCAAATACCTCAAACGCTATTACGACAAATTTGATGTGGTGCTGGTAGAAAAAAATAGCACTTTCTTCTCCTGCCCTATGAGTAATATCTGGATGACCGGTGCAGATCCCCAAGTGGACACGGATTTTATGCGCCACTCTTATGTGGATGCAGCCGCCAATAACAACTATATTTTCTTTAATGCCTGCGCCATTAATGCCGACCGCAAAAACAAGGTGCTTTACACCGACCAAGGCAGCATTGATTATGACTATCTAATTGTTGCTCCAGGGATCGATTATGATTATGCAAAAATTGGCGTAAAACCTGATCAGGAATTTATCCTCAGAAAACAATATCCAGCAGGATTTATGCCGGGTTCTGAGCACCTTACCCTTAAAGAGAAACTTGAGGATTTTGATGGCGGCACATTCCTGCTTACCGTACCCAGTGGAAACTACCGATGCTTGCCAGCCCCTTATGAGCGCACCTGCTTAATTGCCGACTACTTTAAAAAGAATAAAATTGATGGCAAAGTGGTGCTACTCGACATGAACCCTGACATCACCATTAAAAAGGAAGGCTTCCATCACGCCTTTAATGAGTTATATAAAGGGTATGTTGAATATGTAAAAGGCGCTAATATTGTTGCAGTTGATCCCATCAAGAAAACGGTCACCACCAGTACCGATGGCTTTGAAGATGTATACAAATTTGACGATGCAGCCATCTATCCTCCTGTCAGAGCGGCCAAACTGATTGAAATTATGGGGCTGGCTAAAGAGGGAACTCAAAGAGAAGCCGATATTGACCCCTTTACCTATCAAGCTAAAGGGGATGAACATGTTTATGTGACCGGTGATGCGCGTTTTATGGGTTACTCTAAGTCTGGCAACACCTCAAACTCAGAAGCACACTATGTCGCAAAAGTGGTGGCTGCACATGCCCAAGGTAAGCCACTACCTAAATGGGAAAGTCCCCACACCATCTGCTACTCAGCGGTCAAATCCTCTCCTTTGGAGTCCATTATGGTGGATGCCAAATATAAGTATAAAGGTCGCGAACTCGCAGGCTTTACCGATGTCATCTTAAAAGAGCAGTGGAGTCCACAACTGGGACAAGCCAATGTGGCTTGGGCTGAAGGGATGTTTAACGATATGTTTGCATAACCCATCCAAAAGTTGCCGCTTCTCATCAACAAGAAGCGGCTTTTTTCAAAACCAATATAAGGAAAGCCGATGAACCGCAGAGACTTTTTAAAAACCTGCTCTATGGGTGTGGCAGCGACTGCATTACCTCAATTTTTAGCCTATGCAGATGTACTCGAATTCAACAAAGTCACACTCACAGACATGGATGGCAAACCGATTAAAAGCGAGCAAATTCAAAGCAAAACCGAATACCTATTTCAATATCCCTATCAAAGTACCCCTTGCTTTCTAATAGACTTAGGTAGTCCTCTCAAAACAGAAGGCGAACTGCCTACTTCTGAAGGAACGAACTACCAATGGCTAGGTGGCGTTGGGCCCAACCAGTCTGTTGTCGCTTTTGTTGCCATCTGCCAACACCAACTGCAATACCCTAATAAAGCACTGAGCATGATGAACTACAACCCAGACAAAAGTGATGTAGCTGGTGGTGTAGGTCAAATTGTCTGCTGTGCCCACAACTCTGTCTATGACCCTGCTCAAGGGGGGAAAGTCACAAAAGGGCCTGCCAGCAACCCCCTAATGGCCGTTCGCTTAGAATGGGATGAGAAGACCGACACCTACGCAGCCAATGGCATCTATGGACATGATATTCTCAAAGACTTCTTCAAAGCCTACAAACGCAAATTGAAAAAAGAGTACGGTCGCCGTGCTTATAAACAACTGGTAGAAAAACAAGCACCTTTAGTTCTTGGCAGCAAATATAGTCAAATGCAGGTGATGTGCTAATCCTGAAGCTATAACTAAGGAAGTGCTGATTTATTCAAAATTTTGGACTGTGCCAAGGATAGCGGCACGAAGCTGTGTCTTGCGTGCGCCAATCTGTGAATCACAGCTTCGCACCGCTACCCTTTTTCAAAGCCATCGATTTAATCATCGGTGACAAATGCTTTCAATTGAGCAATTTCCTCAGGCCACAAATCGGGGTTAATAGTCTCCAAAATCATTGGAATCTCATCAATCCGCTCATCTTGCATAATTTTTTCAAAGGGAGCCCACCCCAACTCTCCTTGCCCTAAACTATGATGGCGGTCCAACCGTGAGCCTAATTCGCCTTTAGAATCATTGAGATGCATGCCTTTTAAGTATTCAAACCCCACGGTTTCAGCAAACTGTTGCATCACCCCATCATAATCATTTTTTAGGTCATAGCCTGCAGCATAAGCGTGGCAGGTATCGATACACACGCCCACACGCGCCTTGTCTTCCACCCGCTCAATAATATAAGCCAGCTGCTCAAAGCGATAACCCAGATTAGAGCCTTGCCCTGCGGTATTCTCCAACACCGCAATCACCCCTTCGGTCTGTGCTAAGGCAAAATTCAAGCTTTCTGCAATTAAGTCCATACAGGCTTCCTCGCTGATCTCCCGCAGATGGCTCCCTGGATGAAAATTGAGCCGCTCAATCCCCAACTGCTCACAGCGGTGCAGCTCATCGATAAAAGCATCCAGTGATTTCTGTCGTTTATCCACATCGGGATGCCCGAGGTTAATCAAATAGCTGTCATGGGGCAGTATTTGCTTTAGCGTGTAGCCCAATTCCTTACAATTGGCTTTAAAAGCCGTGATGCTCTCCTCTGTCAGCTGTTTGGCCTGCCACTGACGCTGGTTTTTGGTAAATAGCCCAAAAGCTGTTGCCCCAATTTCGTGGGCACGCAAAGGGGCATTCTCAACACCGCCGGCAGCAGAAACATGGGCACCAATATATTTCATTTTATTTCTCCCAGAAACCTTTGTACGAGTGAGACGCGAGCTAAAAATGAGATAAAATTTTCCTAATCAAGGCGGAAAACGCAGGGAATAGCCCGCTATTGCCAAGTTTTCCAACGAAGAGTAGGGGAATTTTAGCCATTTTTAGCCGTGGATTCACTCGTGCAAAGGTTTCTTCTAAGTTGGCACGATTCCTGTTCAAGGCATTATAACAGAACAAAACAGTGTCAAATATTTGACATCTTCAGGAACAGTAAGGGAAAAGTTATGGCGATTGATTTAAGAGAAGTTGAACCGTTAAGCTCTAAAAGTTTACTCCTAGAGCAAGCATTAAAAAGACAGAAATCCAAAGGCCAGAGCGTGGCCGACCATCTTTCAGGATTTGGTATGGACGATATGCTAGACCCTGATTATGAGTGGCTAAAAGAGGATAAAACAGCCATTGAAAGCCTTGTAAAACAGATGGACGCTTCCATTGGTCAGCTGGCACAGCAGATGCGTCAGGTGGATAAGCAGACAGGCAATGCCCACAAAAAGCTGGAAAAAGAGCAGAAATTACTCTTTAAACAGATTAAAACCTTGAATGGACTGCTAAAAAAACAGATTGATCTTTTCTCTGGCATGGAAAAGCAGATGAAAAAAATCGAGATTCAACAAAACAGCGTGCTACCGCTAATTGGCATTGGGCTCATGTCTGGCCTAATGGCCGCAGTGACCATTCTCGCCACTGCCCCATGGATCTCTGTGCTGGCACAAAAACTATTGAATGTACTCTAATCCCATCGCATAATGACACCCTCATAGGATTGGGAGCCATTATGCAATTTCAACTAATCGAGAAACAGAACCTCACCCCTGAAGCGGACAAATCCGTTTGGTGTGTCACTTTTCAATTTTCTGAAGAGGCAAGCTATGCGCCTGGAGACTGGCTCACCCTAAAAGTGAGCAACGCGCCTGATTTAGCTTCCGCCATTCAACAAAAGCTAGGCGTGAGCGGTGAAGCATCTATTGAACTGCGTCGTATTGGAAAAGTGACGGTCAATGATGCCCTAGTTCACCACCTTGAGCTTAGCCAGCTTAATCCTGCTATTCTGAATAAGCTTCAGCGTCAATATTCTGACAACCTGGAGGGCGTGCAATGGGCAGATCGCCAAGCCATGATGGACTACGCCTATGGCAAGGATATTTTAGACTTGCTTGAACAATTTCCTAAGCTGGCAGAGCTCAAAAGCGAATTTCTCACCCTACTCTCACCTTTAGCCCCGCGTTACTACTCCATTGCTTCCTCTCAGCAAGAAGCAGAGAACCAAGTACGACTTTTGGTGCG
>CAYOOU010000114.1:0-4798 GCA_964405635.1 uncultured Piscirickettsiaceae bacterium | reverse complement strand
GCGGTACGATGCTGTGCTTTGAGCGCTCCAGTCTGTGAATCCGTAAGGCTCATAGGCGGGCAAGCCAAAACTCGCTTCGCTCAAACAGTTGGCTTGCTTTTCCGCCTATTTCGCCAACGGCTTCTACAGCCTTCCGCGAGCAAAGCACAGCATCGCACCGCTGCCCTTATTCCAGAAAAATTGATTTAATCAGCACACCCTTAAGAAAGCATCTCCTGTAAAGCTTCAATCAGTGCTTGGTTTTCTTCTTCTGAGCCAATGGTGATGCGAAGGTAGCCGTCGATACGAGGTTTGTTAAAGTAGCGAACAATAATTTTTCGCTCTCGCAGTTGCTGGGCAAGCGCTTCAGCGGTGGTGCCCTCTGGGGGGCGGGTAAAGACAAAATTGGCATGGGAGTCGAGGGTGCTAAAGCCAAGGGCGTCTAACGCTTGGGTCACCTTTTCTCGTTGCTGAATAATGCGTTGGCACTGAGTTTGAAAGTAGTCATCGTCCTGCAAAGAAGCCACACCCGCTGCTAGAGCCAGCCGATCCATTGGGTAGGAGTTAAAGCTATTTTTAACGCGTTCTAACGCTTCAATCAAATCTGGGTGCCCTAAGGCATAGCCAATGCGTAATCCTGCCAAAGCACGGGACTTAGAAAAGGTTTGAATCACTAATAGATTCGGAAATTCATTGAGCAAGGTCACGGCACTTTGACCACCAAAGTCAATATAGGCTTCATCAACCACCACCACCGATTCGGGATTGACTCGCAAAATGGACTCAATGGCGGCTAGGGAGAGGAGTTTGCCTGTAGGCGCATTTGGGTTAGGAAAGATAATGCCGCCATTGGGGGTGTTGTAGTCACGCGGGTCAATAGAGAAATCTTCAGTCAGGGGTAGGGTTTGGTACTCCACCTGATAGAGGCCACAATAGACCGGATAGAAGCTGTACGAAATGTCTGGAAACAGAATGGGCAGGTCGTGCTTCAGCAGAGCTTGAAAGGTGTGCGCCAGTACCTCATCTGATCCATTGCCAACAAATACTTGATTGGATTGCAGATTAAAGTATGTGGCTAACGCCCGTTTTAAATCCTCCGCATTTGGATCAGGATAGAGCCGTAAGCTGTCATTATTGGCTGCTGCAATGGCTTCAAATACTTTAGGGGAAGGAGGGTAGGGGTTCTCATTGGTATTGAGCTTGATCAGGTTTTCCACTTTGGGCTGCTCACCCGGTACATAGGGGGTAAGCTGACTGACTAATTCGCTCCAGTAGGGACTTGTTTTTGTCATTGTGCTATCCTTAACTTTAGTATTAGAACATTGTATTAAAATTCGCGTTCAATTTGCCAAAATCACCAGTCCTGCCTAGCTGAAATGGGGTAAAAGGAGTTAAATATGTCTAAATATGATCCAATTAAAATTGCTTTGGGTGTGATTCGCTGTGGTGATGAGGTGCTATTGGCGCAGCGTCAAGGGACACAGGATTTTGCGGGGCTTTGGGAGTTCCCCGGTGGTAAGGTTGAGGCGGGGGAGTCGGTCGAGACGGCACTCAAGCGGGAGATCTTGGAAGAGGTGGGACTGGAGACGGCTCACTGGCAGCTACAGATGGAATTTCAGTGGCAGTATGATGACAAAACCTTGCACTTTTTTGTACTGGAGACGGAGCATTTTGAAGGCGAGCCAACGGGAAGAGAGGGGCAAAGCGTGGCTTGGCACTCGGTGGCAGAGCTGAAAGATGAGCAGTTTCCACCCGCTAACCGAGGCATTATACGGGCTGTACAGTTGCCAGAGTTGTATATGATTTCCGGCAGCTTTGAAGACGAGACCGATGCATTAGAGCGACTGGAGGTTGCATTGGAAGATGGCATACGCCTCTGTCAGTTGCGGGCAAAAAATATGGCGGAAGCAGACTTTATCGCTTTGGCCAAAAAAGCGGTGGCTAAGTGTCATCAATATGGGGCAAAGATTTTGTTAAATGGTGGGGTAGAGCTTTTGCAGTCGGTGCCAGAGGCCGATGGTATTCAGTTGGCTTCAGACAAGGCGGCGGCTTATGATCATCGTCCCCTGCCTGCAGACAAGTGGCTAGCAGTGTCCACTCATGATGAGGCTCAAATCGCTCATGCCTTAAAACTGGAAGCAGACTTTCTACTTTTGTCGCCGGTAAAAGAGACTTCTTCTCATCCGGGGGTGTCAGGCATTGGCTGGGAGAAATTTGCACAATTGTCTGCTCAAGTCTCCGTCCCGGTCTATGCCTTGGGGGGCATGAAACCCAATGATATGCAACAGGCACGGCTTAACGGTGGTCAAGGGATTGCTGCCATTTCAGGGCTTTGGCCGCAGCGGTTTTGAGTGTTTTTGATCAGGGCCTTTAGGGCTGTTTCTACCTGCTCAAAAGGGCATTCAGTATTGATGACTTGGTCTGCCAATGCCAGCCGTTGTGAGCGGCTGGCTTGCTGTTGTATGATTTTTTGAATGGCTTCTTCGCTTTTGCCATCACGCTGGGCTGCTCTTTGGCACTGCGTCGCCTCGCTGCAATCTGCCACCCAAATGCTATCAATATAGTCCGGCTTGCCAGTTTCTGCCAGTAGCGGGATTTCTAGCACAATCAGCGCTGGATGTTGTTTTTTGAGTGCTTGCAGTTTAGCTTCGGTTTGCTGCCGAATCAGCGGGTGCAACAGTTGCTCTAGCCAAGCCTTAGCATCAGGCTGCTCAAAAATTATTTTTCTAAGGTAGGGGCGGTTAAGTGAGCCATTGTCCAATAAAACTGTTTCGCCAAATTGTTCAACTATCGCCTGTAATCCCGCTGTGCCTGGCTCGACCACTTCTCGGGCAATTTGGTCGGCACTCAGCGTAGGAATGCCTTGTTCTGCCAGCCACTGCAAAATGCGACTTTTGCCGCTGCCAATGCCGCCAGTGAGTGCGATGATTTGTGTTGTCATGTTGAAATCACGGAAACTTGTTAGAATAGCCGCATCTTAACAAAAAGAAGAATGCGATATGTGTGGAATTTGCGGTGAACGCTTTTGGAATGGTCAACCCGCCTTAGAGCGGAACTTAAAACCGATGCTCAAGGCTTTGGAGCGTCGAGGACCAGATGATGGAGGAATTTGGACACAAGACCAGATTGGTTTAGGTCACCGTCGTTTGGCGATTATTGACCTCAGCGAAGCGGGACACCAACCGATGGTCGATGACAGTCTAACTTTGGTGTTTAATGGCTGTATCTATAACTACCGTGAGCTGAGGGAAGAGCTGATAGAGCTGGGGCATCAGTTCCGCTCTCATTCCGATACTGAAGTGATTCTGAAAGCCTATCGTCAATGGGGAATGGAGAGTGTTAAGCGGTTTGAGGGGATGTTTGCCTATGCTTTGTGGGACGGAGACCTGCAGCAGCTTTATTTAGTTCGGGATCGTTTTGGCATTAAACCTCTGTACTATGCCCCCATTGAGGGCGGGGTACGCTTTGCTTCCAATACGCAGGCGTTGCTTTCCACCCCGGGTATTGATAAATCTTTAGACCCTGTTGGGTTACACCATCAGTTTACCCTGCATGGCGTGGTGCCAGCACCTCACACCATTTTAAAAGGCATTCGCAAACTGGAGCCTAGACACTGGATGGTGGTGGATCCTGATGGGCAGATGTATAAAAAGCAATACTGGCAGTTGTCAGCGCGTCGTCCACAAACAGGAGAAAAGTGGTCGGATTTGAAAACGGAACAAGCGTGGCTAGAGGCGATTCATCAGGCGTTAAAGGCAGCCGTGCACAAGCGGCTGACGGCCGCAGATGTGCCTGTGGGGGTATTGCTTTCGGGCGGCTTAGACTCCAGCTTGATAGTGGCTCTGCTGGCAGAGGCAGGGGTAGAGAATATCCGCACTTTTTCCATAGGGTTTGAAGACCAGCCGGAAGAGAAGGGGAGTGAGTTTGAGTATTCTGACTTGGTCGTTGAGCGCTATCAAACCCAGCACCAAAAGTATCTCATTCCGAATGAAGAAGTCCTGCCCCGTTTGACTGAAGCGGTAGATGCAATGTCGGAACCCATGTTTGGGCAAGATGCGGTGGCGTTTTATTTACTATCGGAACGGGTTAGCCAATCTGTTAAGGTGGTCATGTCGGGTCAAGGGGCTGATGAAGTGTTTGGTGGATATTTCTGGTATCCACAAATGGCTCAAGCAGCGGCAGAGCATTTAGGTTGCCAGGAGAACCCTGTGGATTGCTTTGCCCCTTACTATTTTGATCGAGATCACGCTGAGTGGTTGGAGATGATTCATCCCGACTATCACACAGATGATGTGACCCGTCAGTTGATGAATGACAAACTGCTGGAGCCTGGTGCGGAAACCCACTTGGATAGGGTGTTGCGACTTGATGCCACCACCCTAATTGTCGATGACCCGGTCAAGCGGGTGGATAATATGACCATGGCATGGGGCTTGGAAGCACGGGTACCGTTTTTGGATCACAAATTAGTAGAGATCACCATGGCCGCCCCCATTGAACTGAAACTGAAAGAGCCAAAAACTATTTTGAAACAGATTGCCCGTGGCATTGTGCCCGATGAGGTGATTGACCGTCCTAAAGGCTATTTTCCGATGCCTGCCTTAAAATATGTACGAGGCGAGTTTTATCAGTTTATGAAATCCATACTCACCAGCGAAGCGGCAAAAAAACGGGGGCTGTTTAATCAGGACTATATTGAAAAACTATTGGCGGCCCCTGATGCACCGGAACATTTTACTCGTATACAAGGCAGCAAACTCTGGCATGCGGCACTGCTGGATCTTTGGTTGCAACGGCATGTGGACGAACTCTGTTAGAG
>CAYOOU010000113.1:0-4829 GCA_964405635.1 uncultured Piscirickettsiaceae bacterium | reverse complement strand
CTTGAGGGGGTAGTGGCGTAAGCCGTGCCGGTTCGACTCCGGCCATCGGCACCATATTTTGATAATACGGCCATTCAGTTGGCTGTTTTTTTAAACTAGACGAGGCGATTTCTCATGCTAGAAAATTATCTGCCCATAGTGGTGTTTATTGTCCTCGGAATCCTGTTTGGTGTTGGTCCAATCCTTATGGGATTTTTGTTGGCACCTTTTAAACCCGATACCGAGAAAACCTCTCCCTATGAGTGTGGGTTTGAGGCCTTTGAAGATGCCCGAATGAAGTTTGATGTTCGCTTCTACTTGGTGGCGATTCTATTTATTATTTTCGACTTGGAAATTGCATTCCTCTTCCCGTGGGCGGTTGTGCTGGATGAATTAGGCACTTTCGGCTTGTTGGCGATGGGAGCTTTCTTACTGATATTGGTGGTCGGATTTATCTATGAGTGGAGAAAAGGAGCGCTGGAATGGGAATAGAGGGCGTTTTAAAAGAAGGGATTGTCACCACTTCTGCAGATAAATTGATCAACTGGGCGAGAACGGGTTCTTTGTGGCCGATGACTTTTGGGCTGGCGTGCTGTGCGGTTGAGATGATGCACGCTGGGGCGTCTCGTTATGATTTGGACCGTTTTGGGATTATTTTTCGCCCCAGTCCACGACAGTCTGATGTGATGGTGGTTGCGGGCACCTTGGTTAATAAGATGGCACCGGCACTACGTAAGGTTTATGATCAGATGCCAGAGCCTCGTTGGGTGATTTCAATGGGCTCCTGTGCCAATGGCGGTGGCTACTACCACTACTCTTATTCTGTTGTGCGAGGCTGTGATCGCATTGTTCCTGTGGATGTCTATGTGCCGGGTTGTCCCCCCACTGCTGAAGCCCTGCTGTATGGCATTATTCAGTTGCAAAACAAGATTAAACGCACCAACACCATTGCTCGTTAAGAGCCTATATTGAGAGAGAGACGATGAAGCAATCAGTATTGGATTTGAAAAACGAGCTGGAGTGTTTGCTAGGCAGTGCTCAGCTGTCATCAGACATTCAATTAAATGAATTAACCATTGAGCTAAAGCCTGAAAAGGCGCATGAGGCTTTCTTAAAGTTACGAGATGACGCAAAGTTTGATCAGCTAATTGATATCTGCGGTGTCGACTACCTAACCTATGGCGAGGTCAATTGGGAAAAGCAAAATGCTGCGAATACGGGTTTTAGCCGAGGCGTATTTGACTTTGCCGTAGAGGAGCAAGATGAAAAGCTGACCATGCCTCGCCGTTTCGCTGTGGTTTATCACCTGCTGTCGGTGGAGCGAAATTTGAGGTTAAGGGTGAAGGTTTACCCGGAAGATGTCACGCTACCCAAAGTGGATTCAGTGGTTGATATTTGGAGCTGTGCCAACTGGTTTGAACGAGAAGCGTTTGACCTGTTTGGCATTTTGTTTGAAGGGCACCCGGATTTGCGTCGTATCTTGACCGATTATGGTTTTGTGGGTCACCCACTGCGAAAAGACTTCCCATTGACTGGGCATGTAGAAATGCGTTACGACATTGAAAAAGAGCGTTGCGTGTATGAGCCGGTCACCATTGAAAACCGTGTGAATGTCCCTCGAGTTATTCGTGACATTGAAGTGTCCAACGACTAGGAAAGTATTATGTCTGAAATTCGCAACTACACCCTTAACTTCGGTCCTCAGCATCCTTCTGCACACGGTGTACTCCGTTTGGTTTTGGAATTGGATGGTGAGACCATTGTTCGTTCTGATCCCCATATAGGTTTACTTCATAGAGGCACTGAAAAACTGGCAGAGTATAAGTCTTATAACCAGTCAATTGGCTATATGGATCGACTGGATTATGTCTCGATGATGGCCAATGAACATGGTTATGTTTTGGCTATTGAGAAAATGCTAGGCATTGAGGTGCCAGAGCGCGCGCAATATATCCGCGTGATGTTTGATGAGATTACCCGTATTTTGAACCACTTGATGTGGCTTGGGGCGCATGCACTGGATATTGGCGCAATGACCGTTTTCCTTTATGCATTCCGTGAGCGTGAAGACTTAATGGATTGCTACGAGGCAGTCTCAGGTGCTCGAATGCATGCAACCTACTATCGTCCTGGTGGGGTTTATCGTGATCTTCCTGATACGATGCCTAAATATGAAGCCTCTAAATGGCATAAAGGCAAAGATCTTGATCGCTTAAATGAGACTCGTGAAGGTTCATTGCTGGACTTTATTGAAGCCTTTACTGAGCGTTTCCCTGGTTATATTGATGAGTATGAAACCCTGTTAACCGATAACCGTATTTGGAAACAGCGGACGGTTGATATTGGGATTGTCTCTCCTGAAAGAGCTTTGCAGCTTGGCTTTACCGGGCCAATGTTGCGTGGTTCTGGTATTGCCTGGGATCTGCGTAAGAAACAACCTTATGAAGTCTATGATCGTTTAGATTTTGATATTCCAGTGGGGAAAACTGGGGATACCTACGATCGCTATTTAGTGCGTGTTGCTGAGATGCGTGAGTCCAATAAGATTATTAAGCAGTGTGTCGAGTGGTTAAAAAATAATCCAGGTCCGGTGATGACCGATAATCACAAGGTGGCACCACCAAGCCGTGAAGAGGCCAAGAGCAGCATGGAGGCCTTAATTCACCACTTTAAGCACTTTAGTGAAGGGTTTTCAGTGCCAGAAGGGGAGGCTTATGCGGCAGTAGAACATCCTAAAGGAGAATTCGGTATTTACCTGGTTTCTGATGGAGCCAATAAACCCTATCGCTTAAAAGTTCGCGCCCCTGGTTTTACGCATTTGGCTGCGCTAGATGAGATGGCAAAAGGGCATATGATTGCCGATGTGGTGGCGATTATTGGAACACAAGATATTGTATTTGGAGAGATTGACCGATGAGCGAAGTGACCTCTAAAACGCCAATGATTACTGGCGAGATTAAAGCACGAATTGATCGTTGGATCTCTCACTATCCTGAAGATCAAAGACAGTCTGCCGTAATGCCAGCCTTGCGTATTGTGCAGGAAGCCAATGGCGGTCACTTGACTACAGATTTGATGGATGAGGTGGCTGAGTATTTGGGTATGACATCAATCGCAGTTTATGAGGTTGCGACCTTCTATTCTATGTATGAACACCAGCCTGTGGGTGAGCATAAAATCTGTGTCTGCACCAATATTTCTTGTATGTTACGCGGTGCAGATGAGGTGGTTCGTAAGCTGGAAGAGAAGCTAGGTGTCAAAGTGGGTGAAGTGACACCAGATGGTAAATACTCCATTAAAAAAGTGGAGTGTTTAGGTGCTTGCGGTGGGGCACCAGTGATTATGGAAGGTAAAGACTACCACGAAAATATCACTGCAGACAAAGTTGATGAATTTATAAGCGGACTGGAGTAAGACATGGTGCCTTTAAATGAATGTTGTTACCGCTTGAACCACCTAGAGAACTCTTGGGATATTGACACTTATATTGCCAATGGTGGTTATGAGGTTTGGAAAAAAGTACTTGCTGGAGAGATTACCCCTCAAGAGATAATTGAAGAGGTCAAAACCTCCAATATTCGCGGTCGTGGTGGTGCAGGCTTCCCAACTGGCTTAAAGTGGAGCTTTATGAACCGTAATGCTCCAGGCCCTAAGTATATTCTTTGTAACTCCGATGAAGGGGAGCCTGGAACTTTTAAAGATCGTGATATTTTGCGCTACAACCCTCACCAATTGGTGGAAGGGATGATGATTGCAGGTTATGTAATCGGTGCGAATGCAGGCTATAATTATATTCGTGGTGAGTTCTGGGAACCTTATAAGCGTTTTGATAATGCTGTTAAACAAGCCCGAGAAGCAGGCCTGCTAGGCAAAAATATTTTGGGCTCTGGTTATGACTTTGACCTCTATACGCATTTGGGTGCTGGGGCTTATATCTGTGGTGAAGAGACCGCATTGATTGAATCTATCGAAGGGAAGAAAGGCCAGCCACGCTTTAAGCCGCCTTTCCCTGCCAGTTATGGTCTTTATGGCCGTCCAACGACCATTAATAATACTGAAACCTTAGCTTCCATTCCAATGATTGTGGCCAAAGGTGGGCAGTGGTTTGCTGACCTTGGTGTTCAGAATGCTGGAGGCACTAAGTGTTACTCGGTATCTGGTCATGTAGAAAAGCCGGGTAACTTTGAAGTACGTATGGGCACACCTTTTAAAGATCTTCTAGAGCTGGCCGGTGGCGTTTGGAAGGGTCGCAAGTTGAAGGCGGTGATCCCAGGAGGTTCCTCTACAGCGGTTCTGCCTGCAGAAAAGGCGATGGAAATGAACATGGATTATGACTCCATTGCTAAAGCTGGTTCTTTCCTTGGTGCTGGATCAGTCATTATTATGGATGACCAAACCGATATGGTAAAAGCCCTTGAGCGTTTGACTTGGTTCTATTATGAAGAATCTTGTGGTCAGTGTACGCCTTGCCGAGAAGGTACGGGCTGGATGTATCGAGTCGTGCATCGTATTGCACAAGGAAAGGGTAAACCTGAAGACATTGAATTATTAAAAGACGTTTCTGGCAAAATTATGGGACGTATCATTTGTGGGCTAGGGGATGCGGCGGCGATCCCGGTAGCAAGCTTCCTAGACCAGTATGAACATGAATTCCGTCATTATATTGATCATGGATGCAGTATTTACGACCGCCAATAAGGTGGGCACAGTTGTTGGTCAACAACAGTCAAATTTAGGTTAATTATTATGATTAAAATCGAAATCAACGGACAAGTCGTAGAAGCCCATGAAGGCGATATGCTGATCGATGTTGCAGACAGCTCTGCCATTCCGATTCCCCGTTTTTGCTA
>CAYOOU010000112.1:0-4934 GCA_964405635.1 uncultured Piscirickettsiaceae bacterium | reverse complement strand
AGGTTACAGTTTGCAGGCACCACCTGCACAGCCATCGTCCTCTTGTAGGTCTTCGGCACTATCACGGGTGTTGTGATAGTAGAGGGTTTTGAGTCCCATTTTGTAGGCGTAGAGAATGTCTTTCAAAATGGTTTTAATGGGCACTTTGTTCTCTTCAAACTTTGCCGGATCGTAGTTGGTGTTGGCAGAGATGGCCTGATCCACAAACTTCTGCATAATCCCCACCAGCTCAATATAGCCTTTGTTATCGGGGATTTGCCACAGCAGTTCATAGTTGTCTTTATACGCTTTATAGCCTGGAACCACCTGTTTAAGAATGCCGTCCTTGGAGGCCTTGACCGACACATAGCCTCGTGGCGGCTCAATGCCATTGGTGGAGTTGGTGATTTGAGAGGAGGTCTCGCAAGGCATGAGTGCCGTGAGGGTAGAGTTACGCAGCCCATATTGTGTAATCTCTTCCCGCAAGCTTTCCCAGTCCAAATGTAATGGCTCATGGCAGACTTGGTCAAGGTCTTTTTTATAGGTGTCGATGGGCAGAACCCCTTCAGCGTATTTGGTATCGTCAAAGTAGTCGCACTTGCCTAGCTCTTTGGCAAGGTTCACCGAGGCTTTAAGCAGGTGGTATTGAATGGCTTCAAAGGTGCGATGCACTAAAGCGTTGGCTGAACCGTCTGAGTATTTAACACCATTTTTGGCCAAATAGTAGGCCAAGTTCGTGACCCCCACGCCAAGGGTGCGCCGTCCCAAACTGGCGTGTTTGGCGGCGGGCACTGGGTAGTCTTGATAATCCAGCAAACTGTCCAAAGCACGAACAATGAGATCGGATAGCTCGGCCAATTCATCTAGGTTTTCAATTTCGCCTAAGTTAAAGGCGGAGAGGGTACAAAGCGCAATTTCTCCCTCTGGATCATTGACCTCATTCAGTGGCTTGGTGGGTAGGGTAATTTCCAAGCAGAGGTTGGACTGATGAATGGGCGCTTTTTCAGGGTTAAAGGCACTGTGGGTGTTGGAGTGATCCACATTTTGTACATAAATTCGTCCGGTTTGAGCACGCTCTTGTGCCAGTTGGGTGAAGAGGTCAATGGCTTTAATGGTTTTTTTGCGAATGCTGTCATCGGCTTCATAAATTTGATACAGTCGCTCAAACTCATCTTGATCAGCAAAAAAGGCTTCATAAAGCTCAGGAACATCGCTAGGGCTAAAGAGGGTGATATTGCCACCCGTGATCATGCGTTGATACATTAGGCGGTTGATCTGTACGCCATAGTCCAAGTGGCGCGCACGGTTCTCTTCTACCCCGCGGTTGTTTTTCAATACCAGTAGTGACTCCACTTCTAAGTGCCAGATGGGGTAGAACAGCGTGGCTGCGCCTCCTCGAACCCCTCCTTGGGAGCAGGATTTTACCGCTGTTTGGAAATATTTGATAAAGGGGATCATGCCGGTATGAAAAGCTTCTCCGCCACGGATAGGGGAACCTAGCGCTCGGATACGACCAATATTGACACCAATGCCCGCTCGTTGAGAGACATATTTCACAATGGAGGAGGCGGTGGCATTAATGGAGTCAAGTGAGTCACCACACTCAATCAGTACGCAGGAGCTAAACTGGCGAGTGGGCGTGCGCACACCGGACATAATGGGGGTGGGCAGGGAGAGTTTAAAGCCGGAGGCGGCATCATAAAACTTTTTCACATAGTCCAAGCGTGTCTCTGCTGGGAAGTGGGCAAAGAGGCACATAGGGATCAGCATATAGATAAACTGAGGGCTTTCGTAAATTGCGCCGGTCACACGGTTTTGCACCAAATATTTGCCTTCCAACTGCTTAACGGCGGCAAAGCTAAAGTTTAGGTCTCGGCTGTGATCTAGGTGGCGATCCAGTTCATCAAATTCAGCTTCGGTGTAGTCAGCAATAATCTGTTTATCGTATAACCCCTTATCCACCATTTTTTGTACATGGTCGTAAAGGCGAGGCGGCTTAAACTCACCAAAGGCTTTTTTGCGAAGGTGGAAGATGGCCAAGCGAGCCGCTAAATATTGATAGTCTGGGGCTTGTTCAGAGATCAGATCGGCGGCAGACTTGATAATGGTCTCGTGAATATCTGAGGTGGTCATGCCGTCGTAAAACTGGATATGGGAGCGGAGTTCTACCTCGGAAACTGAGACATTCTCTAGCCCTTCTGCCGCCCATGAGATGACGCGGTGAATCTTTTCCAAGTCTAAAGGTTCGCTGGTTCCATTGCGTTTGGTGATGTTAATTTTTGGCTGTGACATAACTGCTGGCTTACCTTGTGAATAACTGTTAAGTTTTTACAAAAATAACGGTTTGTGTTTGCTCTCTCTGCTTTGTGGCAAGGTGGAGATTAAAATCAAATAGTTAGGCGTAAAACGCCTAAATTCAGTTTAACTTGTATACTTATTTAGTTGTGGTTTTCTTTTGTTGAGCCACAAGATGTAGTTAAGTTATTTAATAGGAGCACGAAATATAGTGTATTTTGCTCAAGAGTGCAATAGCTCAATTTGCTTAATAAATGGAGGGCTTTTACCCTAAAACCGGCAAAGACAGGTCTGGAAATAGGTGTGGAAAACTGGCGGAAAAGCTGATTTTTAGAGGGTGTGTAGGCTGTGGATAACTTTGTGGCTGAAAAGTATTTATAAGTGTAAATAGCAAGAGTTTTTTAAGTAAAATAAAAATATTTATTTTGATAGAAACTTTTTATTGTTTCCCAAGCCTTTTATGTCTGGGGTGGTATGGGCTCCTTTCCATCTGTCTCTGTAGCAAGAGTTTGCATCTGTTGAATCAGCTCCCTATAGCCTGCTTGATAGCTAGGGTATTGAAATTGATAGCCGGTGGACCTGATTTTTGCATTGCTGAGTCGTTTATTGCTTCGGAGTTGGCGGCTGGTTTCGGTGGGCTCTTGGTGTTCTAACACTTTGACACGGAGTTGTTTAGCCAACCAATCATAAACCTCACAGGTGGGAACAGGAGTGTTGTCCACCGCAATATAGAGGGAGTCAATGGAGTTGCCTTGTTCCAGCAAACTCATCAGGTGTTGCAAAATACCAACGGCATCAGCAGAGTGAATGCGATTACTATAGACGCCCTCCATACAGTGAGCTTTGCCCGCACGAACTAAATCAATTAGATGGGTACGGCCAGGACCATAAATGCCTCCAAAGCGAACAATGGTTACCGGTAGGCCGCTTTCTAGTAGCAGGTGTTCTCCTTGAAGTAGACGGTGAGTAGAAAAGCTACTGTCCGACGTTGGAGCGTCTTCAGTTACCCATTCACCGTCACTCTGTCCAAAAACCGAAGTGCTGGAGGTGAAAAATATCCGTTTTGGAGGGGCGAGTTTAAGGGCATTTAGTAAGTTTTTAAGGCCGTGCACATAAGCTTGATAGTAAGCACTGTCTTTATACTTTCCAGCAGCAGCGGTATAGAAAACATAGTCAAAGGGGAGCGAAAGCTCAGGGAAGGGCTGGGTAAGATCGTGTTTAATGGCGTCTATGCCAGCAGGCACCTTTTGAATATTGCGTCTCAGAGCTGAGACCTGATGCCCTAGTTTTGCCAGCTTTTGCCCCAACTGACACCCAATATCGCCACAACCGGCAATGAGAACACGCGCCACCTTTTATTCATCCTGGGTAGTATTTTCATCCAGTGTAGCGCTCATTAGGCCTTCATCTTCCAAATGTTGAAGCATAGCAATGACCATACTGGACTGCACCGCTAACTGTTGCATAAGCTTGACAACCTCTTGCTTGGATTTTCCTGCCAAAGCCGCCTCTAATAGCTCTTTGCCGACTCTGTGAAAATCCGCATGAGGGATATCTAGATCTCGGAAGGTGGGAGAATCTTTAAAAATTTGTGCTTCTTTGGAGTGATACCAGCAGCCTAGACGACACTTAGTATGATCAAGCTCCGGGCATTCTGCAGGGTTATAGCTATGAACGCCCTCCTTTTGAATTTTAAGTACAAGCTTAATCATTTTTTGGCGCCACTCCATATGGTCTTGTTGCGCCAAGTGAATCAGGCCCACAGGAAGACCTGACCAAGTTTTGTCCTCCGCAAGAAAAGTCATGGCATCTTCAACACTCAACCCTTTCGCAATATAAAACCCTTGCACTTCATTGCAGCCAAGGCTCATTAGGGTTTCATAATCCTTGCGGTTTTCAATCCCCTCGGCAATCACCTTGAGCCCCATTTTATGTCCCATTCTAATACTAGAGTCCACAATGTCGTGGCATTTTTGAGACTCCGAAATTCGGTCAATAAAGGTTTTGTCCAGTTTGAGAGTAGTAAAAGGCCAAGTGCTAAAAGCCTCTAGTGAAGAGTATCCGGTGCCATAGTCATCCATAGCAATAGAGACGCCATGCTCTTGAAGGCGGGTCAGTTTTTCAAGAATGCCCGTGTTTTCAAGCAGTTCACTGGTTTCGGTAATTTCAATTTCTAACTGGTTGGCTTGGACTATATTGTTATTAGTGGCGGAGATAATCTCATTAAAAAGATCATTGTCTTCAAAGTCATAGGGGGTGACATTAAAGGAAACGACCAAATCTGGATTGACCGATAGAAAAAGCGGGGCATCGGTTAGGAGTTTTTTAAACATATGCCGAGTGAGCAGTGCGATAATGCCTGAGGTTTCAGCAATTTCGATAAAGTGATTGGGCATAATCAGTTTACTGCCCCTTTGCCAACGAATAAGCGCCTCAAAGCCTGAGATTTTTCCGGTAATCAGAGAAATTTTGGGTTGGTAAACATAGAAAAACTCATCGTTTTCAATGGCTTTGGCAATGGTAGAGGGTGTGATATTCAGCATGAGTGTCTTTGTAGTGTTAATAAAGCTTTATTTTAAACAAATATGGGGTGTAATCAAGTAAATAAAGCAATCTCAGTGCCAAATTATAAGCAATAAAAAACCCGCCGAAGCGGGTTT
>CAYOOU010000111.1:0-5135 GCA_964405635.1 uncultured Piscirickettsiaceae bacterium | reverse complement strand
AAAGCGGAAAATATTTTACAAAACTATGATGAATTTATTGCTCTAAAAGCCGCTCAGTCTGTGGACTTTTCCAATGCAAAACAAGTGGAGGAATTTAAAAGCTTACATCATTTAGATGATGAAACTATGGATAAACTACGGCTTATTCAATTGCCTCCTGAACGCACCGTCCAAGACTACCGTTCAACCTACAATGATATTCGTGATTGGCTCAACCATGAAAAATCTGCCAACGAAAATGCCAGCTCAACACTTGACTGGGCGGATGTGGTTTTTGAAGTCGATCTGCTAAAATCCCAAGAGATAAATTTAGACTATATCTTAGAGTTGGTTTTTGAAAAGCATAAAAAACTTAAAGACAAAGATTCACTGGTTGAAGAGGCTCGCCGTGTGATTCGAGCCAGCCTCGGTAACCGTGCAAAGGAGAGCCTATTGGTTGATTTTATCCATCAAACCGATTTGGATAATATCCACGACAAAGCGGGCATTATTGAAGCTTTCTTCACCTTCGCCCAAACTGAACAACGGCGTGAAGCAGAAGCGTTAATTCAAACGGAAAACCTAAATCCCGAGGCGGCCAAGCGATATATCAGAACCTCATTAAAACGGGAATATGCCAGTGAAAACGGTACAGAACTCAATGAAATATTGCCCAAAATGAGTCCGCTCAACCCTCAATATTTAACAAAAAAGCAAACCGTTTTCCAAAAAATTTCAGCCTTTATTGAAAAATTTAAGGGTGTGGGAGGGAGCCTATGAAAGCGGATCAAATTCTTTACCCCCCTATTAAACCCTATGTGCAACACAGTTTGCAGGTAGATGAACTTCACCACTTGCATATTGAGGAGTGTGGCAACCCAGAAGGCATTCCCATTCTATTTGTGCATGGAGGACCGGGTGGAAGCTATTCGCCAATTCATCGACAGTTTTTTAACCCTCGTCTCTATCGCATTGTCCTATTTGATCAGCGTGGATGTGGCAAGTCTCGTCCTCATGGCTGCCTCACCAATAATACGACTGCTCACCTCATTGAAGATATGGAAAAAATCCGCCAACATCTTGGCATTGAGCAGTGGGTGTTGTTTGGTGGTTCTTGGGGAAGCACTCTAAGTTTACTCTATGCACAGTCCTACCCCGCTCGGGTGTTAGGCATGATTTTGCGGGGCATTTTTCTCTGCCGCCCTCAAGACATTTACTGGTTTTATCAAGAGGGGGCTAGCCGCCTCTTTCCAGATTACTGGCAAGATTTTATCGCCCCTATTCCAGAAGAAAAGAGAGCCCAACTCGTCCAAGCCTATTATGAGATTCTCACGGGTGAGAATGAAGTATTGCGAATGAAAGCAGCGGAAGCGTGGTCAGTATGGGAAGGTCGAGCTTCTACCTTGGAAACCGATGAAAAACTTGTCAAACACTTTGCCAAGCCGCATCATGCCCTAGCCATGGCTCGGATAGAGTGCCACTATTTTGTACATGACAGTTTTATTGAGCCAAATCAGATTCTGGATCAAGCTCACCTTCTGCCTCAAGTGCCTATCACCCTTATTCATGGCCGCTATGATGTAGTCTGCCCCATTGACCAGGCCTATGCATTGGCAGAAAAGCTGCCCGAAGCGGAGTTTCAAATCTCTCCCACCTCGGGACACTCAGCTTTGGAAATCGATATTCTGGAGCGACTGGTGCAGGCCACAGACAAAATGGCAAGCGAGGTGGAATTATGATCTGCCTTTTACAGCGAGTGACACAAGCTAAAGTAGAAGTGGCTGGAGACACTATTGGAAAAATTGGGCAAGGCATTATGGTGTTGGTGGGGTTTCAAAAAACTGACACTGCTGACAAACTGGAAAAGATGTGTCATAAGCTGTTGCACTACCGCCTCTTTGCTGATGAGGCCGACAAAATGAATTTAAATGTGCAACAGGTTCAAGGTGGGCTGCTACTGGTGCCGCAATTTACGCTCGCAGCAGACACCCGTAAAGGACTGCGCCCCAGTTTTTCCAGTGCTGCAGCCCCCGAAACGGCCAGTCAACTGTTTGAACAATTTGTAGAGCAAGTCGCCCTTGCTTATCAACCGCCACAAACAGGAAAGTTTGGTGCAGATATGCAGGTCAGCCTCACCAATGACGGTCCTGTCACCTTCTGGCTAGAGGTCTAATATGATTACATCCCACCAATGTGTCACCATTCTGCAAGCCAGCCAGATCACCTTTTGGCAGTGGGAGGTCTCATCAGGCTTAGTCTCTGGCAATGCCAAACTCTTTGCCCTATTTGACCTGCCCCCCATGACTACCTGCCCGTTAGAACGACTCACCGAAAAGGTGCTCCCTCAAGATCTCCCGCTCATCTACCAGATGCTTTATCAAGCCCAGCAAGGAGACTATAAGGTCGAGGTCAGCTTTCGGGTACAACACCACTCTGGGCGAATGCTGCACTTGGAGGCGGTGGGCTTTGCTCAGTTTGACGAGCAAAACCAACTGATCAAAATTGAAGGCAGTATGCAGGACATCTCCCGTTTTCACAAAGCAGAGCTACTACCTGAATTTCAACGCCACCACGACAGTCTGACCGACCTGCTGAATCGAGAAGGCTTTATACAAGCAGCAGAGGCTTTTTTACAACAAACTCAAACGCCCCATGCTGCCCTGCTGGTGTTTGATATTGACCGTTTCCAAAAAATCAATGACAGCCTTGGCATTGAAGCAGGGGATAGTTTATTGATTCTGCTTGCTCAACGACTCAAGCAGATTGTGCGAGAACATGATCTGATTGCACGCCTCAGTGCCGATGAATTTGCGGTGCTTATTAAGCAGGTGAAGTCGGCTGAAGAACTGTCTCTGCTGGTCAACCGCTACTGGCAGGCGCTTAAAGACCCTTTTGTATTGGAAAATAATATCTTGCAACTCAACTTTAGCCTCGGAGTCGCTCGCTTTCCTGAAGAGGGTCAAAGCATCCAACAACTGTTGCAAGCGGCTAATACCGCACGCAATACCATTAAACAGCAGGGAGGCGATGGTTTTCAGTTTTATCAACCTTCCTTAGACAACGCTGCTCACCAGCAATTACAGTTGGAAATTGAGCTACAACAAGCCCTGAAAAAACATGAAATTCAAGTGCTGTTCCAACCTCAAGTGAATGCCCAAACAAGTAAACTCTATGGTGCTGAAGCCTTAGTACGGTGGCAACACCCAGAGCTAGGGCTGATCTCACCAGAACAGTTTATTCCCTTGGCGGAGAGCACCGGCCTAATTATCCATCTGGGAAGGCACATTATTCAACAGGCCATTAGCCAGGCTGTGCAATGGTGGCAACAGGGGCATCCCATTCATATTGGCATTAACCTCTCGGCACGGCAATTTAATGATCCTGAGTTGCTGAGCTTTATCACCCAACAACCCCATTTTGCTGAAGTTGCCCCGTGTCTGGATATTGAGATTACTGAAAGCACCGCCATGCGGGACATTGAGCAGAGCTTGCACCTGCTTAACCAGCTTAAAGCGTACAATTTAGAATTGGCCATTGATGACTTTGGCACTGGCTACTCCTCCCTGGCCTATCTGCAAACCTTTCCCATTGATGCACTTAAAATCGACCGTGCCTTTGTACTCAATTTGGATAATGAGACAGGACAATCTCTCTGTAAAGCCATTATCCAACTGGGCAAAAGTCTAAACCTCAAAATTATTGCCGAAGGGGTAGAAACTGAGACCCAGGCAGACTTTTTACGACAACAGGGCTGTGATATCTTTCAAGGCTATCTTTTTGGTAAGGCTATGCTGCCTCAAGACCTTGAAGTTGCTTTTATGGGCTGCGATTAAAAATTTCTGTCAAACTTCAGTCACGCTATGAGCCTTTTATCACTTAGCTCAATGGTATAATGAGACCTTTGCACATCAATAGGGTTTAGCCATGCAGTACAAAATAAATCAGCACGAAGCTTATGCCGCCAAAACGCCCCACCACATTTTTAACCTCAATGTAATTTTGATACACCTCTTTATTCCCATGATTGTACTGGAAATTGGCACCAGCTCCACCGAGCTACTACTCACCCCTCTACTCTCCATGATGGTCATTGCCTATATTTACTTTCATGGTAAAAAGGTTGAACAAACTGAAAGCTGGTTTGTGGCGGCACACTGGAAACTGGCGTGGAAACGCAGCAAAGTGTTACTCTATAGCTATGTAGCAGCTGGAGTCATTATTGGAGGCTACTTCCTCATTGACCTGATTTTCCCAGGTGGCATGACCATGAATGACTTCTCCACAACCGACTCTCAAACCAGCATTGGTGAGATTATTGCTGTGCGTTTTGCCGCCACGGTCATCTTTGTTGCAGTGCTGATTACCTTTATGCAAACGGGGATCTCTGTATTTGATGCTGGAAAAGGCATTATTGACCCCAACATTGAAAAGTTACTGCCTCGCGGAGAAGATGCCAATGAAGAATTGGGGGAATATCACGAAGAGAGAGAAGAAGAAACACCTGCACAATCAGACCAAAAGGAAAGCAAATAAATGAAAGCTTTTCTTAAAAGCCGCTCTCCTCTGTTTTGGGTATTGGTGGTGGGCTTTGGGCTTATTGCCATGATGCTCACCTTTTCTCCTGAGCGAAAGCCAATTAGCCCGGAACAACTGCCTTGGAACGCCAAGGTTATGCCCAATCACAAGGTGCAAGCCTTGGGGTTAGTCATACCTGAGAGTACCTTAGAAGAGGCAATGAAACGCTATGGCAAAGATGTGGAGATCCGTCTTTTCTCCAATAAAGATGAAAGTAATAAGAGCCTAGAAGCCTATTTTCCCGTCATCTATATTGACAGCATTAAAGCCTCTCTACTGCTTAAGCTACAAGCAGATCCCGCCACCATTAATGGGTTTTACGATCGAGGCATTGAAACCACTGTGACCCAGACAGGTCAGCGACAAGTCAAACTCTCAGGAAAAGACATTCCAAAGGTGCTTAAACTGCCTGTGGAAGCTGCCACCTTAATTCCAAAAAAGAACCTGACCTATAGGGCATTGAAGATGCGTTTTGGGGAGCCTGCAAAGAAAATAATTGATGCAAAAACCAAAATTGAACGCTGGGTCTACCCACAATACGCCTTAGAAGTCATCTATGACCCGGAAGGACCTGAAGCACT
>CAYOOU010000110.1:0-5209 GCA_964405635.1 uncultured Piscirickettsiaceae bacterium | reverse complement strand
CTAGGGAAGTGCTGATCTTTTCCTGCTAGGCATGCGTTTTAGCTTTGCTTTTCCCGCTCTTCAATAAAGGCAATAGCTTGATTGATGCGTTTTAAGCAGCGCGCTTTGCCTATTAGCTCCGCTGTTTGGTCAATTGCTGGGGACTGTCCTCTTCCAGTAATAGCCACCCTTAACGGCATCCCCACTTTGCCCATCCCCACCTCTAACTGTTCAGCGGTGGCTTGAATGGCTTGGTGGATATTTTCTGCTGCCCATGGGGTGACCTCTGCTAATTTTTCAGCTACTGTCACTAAGGCCTCTTTAGCCACAGGACGCAGATGCTTTTTGGCGGCAGTGGGTTCAAAGGTTTCAAAATCCTGATAAAAGTAGTCCGCATTCTCCGCCATCTCCACCAAGGTTTTGGCTCTTTCACGCAACAAATCTGCAACAGAGGCTAATTCAGGTCCCTGTTCAAGGTCGATACCCTTTTCTGACATAAAGGACACCAAATAGCGTGCCAAGTGTTCTGCTGGTGCTTGTTGGATATGCTGTTGATTCACCCAAAGCAGTTTTTCAGCATTGAAGGTGGAAGGTGATGAGTTGACATGGTTCAAATCAAAGTGCTCAATCATCTCATCGATCGTAAAAATCTCTTGATCACCATGAGACCAACCTAAACGCACCAAGTAGTTAAGCAGAGCTTCAGGTAAAAAGCCCTCTTCTTTATATTGCAGCACGGAGACCGCACCATGGCGTTTGGAAAGGCGGCTGCCATCTTCTCCCAGTACCATAGGGATATGGGCATACTTAGGAATAGGGGCACCTAGTGCCTTTAACATATTGATTTGCCGAGGTGTATTATTCAGGTGATCATCCCCTCGAATGACATGGGTAATGCCCATATCCCAATCATCTACCACGACACTAAGGTTATAAGTTGGCGTGCCATCTGAGCGGGCGATAATAAGATCATCCAGTTCTTGGTTGCTGATGCGCACCTCCCCTTTTACCAAGTCTTCAATAACGACTTCCCCATCTAGTGGGTTTTTAAAGCGGATAACCGGATCAACACCCTCTGGTGGTGTGCCATCAAAATCCCGATAGCGACCATCATATCGAGGCTTTTCACCTCGGGCTTTTTGAGCCTCTCGCATCTCATCAAGCTCTTCTGGGGTTGCGTAGCAGTAGTAAGCCATATCATGATCCAATAGATATTGAATCACCTCCTTGTAGCGATCAAAGCGCTTGGTTTGGTAAAAAGGCCCTTGATCATAGTCTAGTCCTAACCAACCCATACCTTCCAGAATGGCATTAACGGATTCATTGGTAGAGCGTTCTAAGTCGGTATCTTCTATTCTAAGTACAAACTCACCTCCATGTTTGTGAGCATAAAGCCAAGAAAAAAGTGCGGTTCTGACACCGCCAATATGGAGATAGCCTGTAGGACTGGGGGCAAAACGAGTACGAATCACAATAAACTCCTTACAAAGATAAAATGTGCTGGGCGTATTATACGCCATCTCGTGCAAGGGTCACTTTTAATAACCAGCTAGAGAGCAATACCACGAAGCCGATAATGACTAAAAAAATCATGCCACTCCACCACCAGAGCAGTGAGGTGTGTATACTTTCAGCCATATACTGCCCTGCCAACCCATAAGCCGCTAAAGGGTATACATAGGACCAGCTCACCATACTCAGTTCACTTTTACGAAAGTGAGCAATCGAGAACAACCAAACCAAAAACATAAAACTGGCAAAGCTGTAAAACCCCCATGCCACCAGAGAAGGTTGTGCGTTCTGAAAAAGCAAAATCGAGGCCACGGTTCCTAATGAAGGAGGTGCTAAAAATATAAAGAGCGTCGGTTGCATTCTCAGTGAAAGTCGCTTAATAAAGATGAGTTGATAAAACAGACTGAAAACCAAAGTTAGCCAAATAAAAAAAGTGGCGGAGAAGTAGAACCAGAGAACCTCATGCCAAGATTCAGGAAGAATGCTCAAGCCAGAAATCACAGATACAAAGTTACCAGACAGCAGAATAAACCAAGTTGGCTTGAGGTGGTTCAGTTCTACCCGAGCATCAAATATCCAGTGAGAAACCATCTGTACAAGTAGAACAGTGTGCAGAAACAAAACGGCCAAAAATCCCCAAAAAAACCAGTCCTGCCACCATTGAAGCTGCCATAGACTTAAAAAAAACAGCATAAGCGTGAGCGTAATAGAGGGAAACAGAGAGAGCTGAAATGGGTGTTGCCACTCGCTCAAAAGCAAAGCCTGTTCAGGCCGAAAAAGCCACTCTTTTATTAGGGTGTAAAAATAGGGAATGCCGACAATGGCAAGGGCAATATAGCCATAATATAAAATAACCCTTGCCAAGGTGTCGTCCCAATTTAGGGTTTGTGCATAATGCAGCCCATTAAGTCCCAAACCAATCAGTCCCATTGGCATGCCAAACAGTGCGACAGAAGGTGTGAAGAATAGCTTTCGTGGTTTCATAAAGTGCAATTATAACCAGACCTTTCCAACTTTGGTTATAATTACGAAATCCAAATTTCATGCGCGTCAAAAGTTTTCAAGGAGTGTTTTAATATGAGCGATGCCATTTCAAACTCAGCACAAGCGGCGCCGAGCCGACTGGCCTTTTTCCCGATAACCCTTTTTGGCTCAATTATGGGGTTGTCAGGCCTCACCATGGTCTTGATTGCCATGCAGCATATTTTAGACATTAATGAAGTTGTACCTTTGGTTATGGTGTCGCTAACAACACTTTTCTTTTCTTTAATCTCTTTGACCTACCTACTCAAAATACTAAAACATCCTCAAGCGGTGATTAAAGAGTTTAACCACCCTGTGGCCATTAACTTTTTCCCTGCCTTTAGCATCAGCTTGGTTCTATTAGGGGTAATTTATAGTTTTTATAATATGATGATCGGTCAAATTCTTTGGATCTTAGGGGCAAGCATTCAGCTGGTGTTGACCGTTGTTATTATGAGCAACTGGATTTACCATGAAAAATGGCAGGTCAACCATATGAGCCCGGCTTGGTTTATCCCAGTGGTGGGGAATATTATTGTTCCTTTAGGTACACCACTTTATGCACCACTGGAGCTGGGATGGTTCTTTTTTAGCATTGGTATTGTTTTTTGGATTATTTTACAAGCCATTGTTTTCTACCGCCTATTTTTCCACCCTCCTATGATTAAGACTTTGGAGCCACTGCTTTTTATTTTAATTGCCCCGCCAGCAATCGGCTTTAGTGCCTACCTACATATTAATGGTGGCAACTTAGATGTCTTAGCACGCATTTTGTATTACACCGCCCTTTTCTTCGCCATTTTATTGATTGTGCAAGCACCTCGCTTTTTGCGTGTTCCCTTCTCTCTCTCTTGGTGGGCCTACACATTCCCATTGGCTGCTTTAGCACTGGCTTCTCTAAAGATGTTTGCCCTGCTGAACTTCTCAATTTTTAGCGTCTTTACTGCTTTGTTTACGGCAATTGTCTCAGCTCTGATTTTCCATCTGACGCTGAAAACCTTAAGCGCTATTCGCAATAAAAAACTGTGTGTTCCTCCACCAGCAGCTTTGCAAAATGTGGCTGTTCAAACCGAAAACAGAGGTGAATAAAGTCGATGGCACAACTCCATTACACGATCACTCCTTCTGACCCAAAAGGTCATCTATATACGGTTGAACTGGTTATTCAGGCACCTGATCCAGACGGGCAGGTTTTACGATTGCCCAACTGGATTCCGGGTAGCTACTTGATTCGTGACTTTGCCAAGCATATTGTAGAAATCTCAGCAGAGACGTTAACCCAAGAGCCGCTTTTTATTGCCCCCATTGCAACGGATCAGTGGCAACTGGAGCCCACTTCTCAAGCAGTAAGCGTTCGCTATCAAGTCTATGCGTGGGACCTTTCTGTACGAGGGGCACACTTTGATGACAGCCATGCCTTTTTCAATGGCACTTCTGTTTTTTTGGCGGTGGAAGGACAGACAGAAGCAGAGATACAGGTCACGATTCAGTCTGCTGAATGGATTCCAGAAAATTGGCAGGTGGCCACGACCCTCTTACCGCTATCTGCCAGCACCATTGATGAACAAGGCTTTGGCGACTATCGGACTGAGAACTACTGGGCATTGATTGACGAGCCAGTGGAGATCAGCGATTTGACGGTTATCACCTTTGAAGCCAAAGGGATTCCTCACAAAATGGTGCTTTCGGGCCGTCATGATGCGGATACCCAGCGCCTTGCCAAAGACTTAAAGACCATTTGTGAGTTTGAGCTGGATTTATGGGGCCAGCCCTATCCGATTGAGCAGTACCTATTTATTGTGCTGGTAACGGACAACCTTTACGGTGGACTGGAGCATAAAAATAATACTGTGTTGATGTGTGGGCGCGAAGATCTGCCCTATGCTGGAATGCGTGAACCGTCTGATGGGTATCAGCAGTTTTTAGAACTTTGCAGCCATGAATATTTTCATCTGTGGAATGTTAAACGGATTCAACCCAAGGTTTACCAAGAAACCAATTTACAATCAAAAGCTTACACGGAACAGCTCTGGTGGTTTGAAGGGGTCACTTCCTACTATGATGGTTATATCCTCTACCGTTGTGGCCTACTGACCGCAGAGCAGTACCTGAATAATTTGGCAAAACAGATGACACGAGTCTATCGAATGCCTGGTCGCTTTAAGCAGTCTGTGGCAGACTCAAGTTTTCTAACTTGGACAAAGTTCTACCAGCAAGATGAAAATGCGCCTAATGCCATTATTAGCTACTACACCAAAGGCAGCTTGATTGCGCTGGCCTTGGACTTGATGATTCGTCAAGCCTCTGCAGGTAAGCAGAGTTTAGATGATGTGCTACGCCACCTTTGGCAACACTATGGGCAGACAGGAAAAGGTCTAGAGGAAAGAGAGCTGGAGCAGCTTATTTCGAAACTGACGGGCTTGCCGTTAGAGGACTTTTTTGAGCAGTATCTTTATGGTGTTGAAGACCTACCCCTCCCTCGTTTGCTGCTTAATGAAGGGGTCGAAATGACATTGCGCACCCCAGAGCACCATAAAGACTTAGGTGGCGGTGAAGCCAAAAAGACTTTGTTAAACGCAGAAGAGGCACCGATCAACTTGGGTGCCAACTTAGCCAATACTGAGCACCAAACCATTAAAGTTACCCATGTTTTTCAACAAAGCATTGCCTATGAAGCAGGCTTGGCTGCGGGAGA
>CAYOOU010000109.1:0-5240 GCA_964405635.1 uncultured Piscirickettsiaceae bacterium | reverse complement strand
CGAGTATTTAAAAAGCTTTAGAAAAAAATTTAATTTTTTTTCGATAAAGATGGCACACCCTCTGCTGAGCCTTTAAAATCAACAAAAAACTGACACGGAATGCACATCATGCAAACAGCAACACCCTCATACCCAGCACTAGAACTCGGTACACCTAAAACCAATGGATTTGGGGACACCTATTTTGAAAGCATCAACCAAAAAGCCTTTGACGGTATTGGTGCTCAAGCCCTACTCAAGAAAACCTTTGAAGAGGCTTTTAATCAAGAAAAAACCCTCTATTTTGTGGTGGGATCTGACTCTGGACTCCTTTTACCTATCCTGCAAAAAGAGGCTATACAAGACAACAGCAAACGGTTTGTGGTGTTTGAAGCACCTGAAATCATCGACTACTTAAAGCAGAGTGGACAACACTTCTCTAAAATTGATATTCGCCCTTTAGACACCCCCTACAGTGAACTCGAAGATGACTACCCTCACTACATTACCCACAACCGAATGCAACTGGTGCGTTCTCTTTCTGTTCTGGATAAGCATTGCGAGTATTACACTCATGCCTGGGAGCAAAAACTGACTGAATTCCGTAGCTTTCAGCAAAGTAAAATGAGCTTTCGCACCAATAATGTCTTTATTAATGCGCAAATCTATAACTGTGTCGATAATCTATATCCTATTGCTCAATTTGAAAAACAGTTTACCGAGACCCCCGCAATTCTTTTGGGTGGAGGACCAACTCTTGATGCAGGTATTAAGTGGATTAAACAGCACAAAGATCAAATTTTGGTATTTGCCGCTGGACGAATCAGTGCACGACTGCTCAAAGAAGGTATAGACCCAGATATTGTGGTCACAGTAGACCCCAATGATGTTAGCTACGACAACACCAAACAGATGGAAGCTTTTAGCGAAAAATCTGTGCTGGTTCACACCAATTACGCTCACCATAGCCTATTGGCAGAGTGGCGTGGCGTACACAGCTTTACCGATCGTCTCTTTCCCTGGGCAGAAGCCGACCAACCCGCCAACCTTGCAACTTCAGGACCAACAGTCACCAATACCATGGCCTCTATTGCTGCCTTTTTAGGCTGCCCACAAATCTATTTACTGGGTGTGGACTTCTGTTATGGCTCTGAGGGGCAAACCCATGAATCTTCCAGTTTGGAAAATAAGCTTGGGGAGATGTTTGTACATGATGTGGGGCAAAAAGTGCGCACCAACTCTGGCCGCATGGCTGAAACCAATGATACCTTTGCTAATGCCCTAAAAGAGATGAACAACTTTGCTAAAAATGCCAAACAGCAAGGCATTGCCTTTTATAACCTTGGGCTAGAGTCTGCCGCCATGGAGAATGTGCCTTATGTGGAAATTGAAACTGTTCAATTAGGCAAGGTAGAACAGAAGAAACAAGCCTTGGAACAGATGGTACAAGCTCTAGACTTCTCGCCTAAAGTCGTGCAAAAGCACTACGATAAAATGAAAAAGCAGTTGCAAAAGTTCCGAAAAGAGATCAAAGCCACTCAACAGTTGGCTCAAGCTGGACTGGATGCGGCTAAACAGTTGTTTGAAAATGAACAACAAACCGAGAATCTCACCAAAAAAATCACACAGGCCAAATCAAAACTCAATAAAAAGCATATGGAAACCATGGAGTTTATCTACCACTATGCCATTGATGCCTATGCCAAGTTTATGGACCCTTCTGTATCAGAAGAAGAGATGAGTCATGAAGAGATAAAAAACAACCTGATCAATTTCTTCACCGCCATTACCGAAACCGCTGTGGACATTTTGCTCAACCTAGACAAAGGCCTCAAGCATATCAATAGCCGCAAGGACGAAGCCAAAGGCGAAAACAAAGTCGAGGGACTGATTAACTTCTGGAAACAGAACAATGAAGAGGGGCGTGTACTGACATGGCTCAAACAATATGACCTCAACCCAGAAGCCTTCACCCCAGAGCATCAGAAACAGGTTGAAGAGTTGATTGAGCAATTTGAGAGCAAAATCCAGCAAACAAGCGGCTCTAAACTGGAACAAAAACTTAAAGACAGTGCTGAAAGCTTAAGCACTGTTTATACCCTAACCCATGAATACTTTGATGATGGCAAAGTTGAAGAGCTGGAAAAAATTGCAGACTACCTCAAAACCAAAGACTCCTTTAAAGCAAAAGAGCTGTATAAGCTCACTTTGGGATATATTGCCGACTTAAATGGTAACCTACCAGAAGCCTATACCCACTACACCCAAATTGAGGACAAAACCCTACTCCAAATCGCCCTCAAACGCATTGTGCAACTCACCTTAGAAGAGAAAGACTACCAAAGCACTCTCAATGCATTGGATGTACTAATTGGCTACTCAGATGAATATATGCTCCCTTACGCAGATCTGGCTAATTCACTGGGGCAGAATCATGAATCATTGGATAAGTACAGCCAATATCTAGCCAAACACCCAGAAGATCCTGTCGCTTGGTTCAAACTTGCCAAGCTACTGATTAAAATGGGAATCAATGATGAGGCGATTAATGCTCTAAATAAAGTCCTCGAGTTTGAACCCGAAAACAGTGGGGCTTTAACACTCAAACAACAAATACAAAAAGAAACCGTAAAAAGCTAAAATTTTCCAAAATCCCCAGTCCTGCCAGGTAAAAAATAGGTGCAGGACTGGGGATTTTGGAATGCTTTGGGGGGATTACAATGTTTTTTTGCATAACGGTTCAGATTACCCCCTGAAATTCGTCTGCTCAAGATGGAAAATATGAGTTTTCACGAACTAAATGACCATTTTCCAACGCAGAAATGGCGGGTTTCAGGATATAAGCTGAGTCGTTACTATTTCGCTAACATTTTTAAATAAGCTTCCACCTTAAATACATCCACCAATTCATCCACATCCATTCCAGAAATAGGATTCATCTCAAAAAGCTGGGTATGGCCTTCTATCACCAGCTTGCCCTGCTGCAAAAACCACTCTGGTTTTACTAAATAGAGAGCACCATTAATCGTGAAAAAGCGTTCATCATAATCCTGACGCCGAGTCACCGCCTGTTCAGGTTTGGCTAGATAGTGCCAATTCCCCTGAGCGTCCACCTCCATGCTTTTATAGGGGTGCTCTACCATCTTATGCACGCTGACTAAAGCGTCCAAGTTTTCTTTTTGAAATTGCTCTATGGCTCTGTCAATGTCTTCAGCAGAGCGTAAAGGTGAGGTGGGTTGTAGTAGCACCAAAATATCGGGCATCTCCCCATTGTGCTCCAACCATAACAAAAAATCCTTCACCACATCATTGGTCTGAGCCTCATCACTACTGAGATGCTGCGGCCGACGATAACGTGTATCTATACCGTGTAGGTTGGCAAAGTGTAGAATCTCCTCATCTTCGGTGGAGAGCATAATGTTGGTTAAGTGCTGAGCCGATTGTGCCGCTTCAAAAGTATATTGCAACAGCGGCTTGGCCATAATTGGAAAGAGGTTCTTTTTCGGAATCCCTTTAGAGCCCCCTCTAGCAGGAATTAGAGCAGTTACTTTAGGTTTATTTTCTATACTCATTTTGTATCACTAGCCTTTGAAAAGTGAATATCATAGTCGGCTTGGGCTTGCAAATAATCTGGCATCTGCCCAATATCCATCCAGTACTCAGTTATTGGAAAGCCCCCTACAGGTTTCTCTTCAGCCAAAACCTGTTCAATTAAGGTGGGCATATCATAGAATTGGTTTTTCGGTACATAGGCCAGTGCCTCTGGAGAAAGCGCATAGATGCCACCATTGACAAAGTAGCGATACACAGGCTTTTCCACCAGTTGGCTCACGCGGTGGTCATCCATCTCCACCACGCCATACGGAACTTGCTGGGCATACTCTCGCACACAAGCGGTCACTACATTTCGGTGCTTTTGATGGAAATCCAGTAGCGCCTTCAAATCCACCTTAGTCAACAGGTCTCCATTCATCACAATAAAGTCTTCTTCCGGTGGTTGAGGCAACAAACTCAAAGCCCCAGCGGTACCCATTCTGTCCTGCTCTTCAATATACTCAATCTCAATGCCGTACTGATGACCATCTCCAAAATAGTCCCGAATCTGCTCTCCCAGATAGTTAATGCAGAAATAAAACCGCTCAAATCCCTGCTCAGCAATATGTTTCACAATGGTTTCCAAAATCGGCTGGTTTCCCACTGGCAGTAGCGGCTTAGGGACATTTTCTGTAAGTGGCCGTAAACGCGTCCCTAAGCCACCCAACATCAACACCACTGGATTTTTCAGTGATCGCGGTGAAGGTTTCTCATAATAGAGCCCCACCATTTTACCCTGCTCGTCTACAATGGGCAGATGACGCAACTGAAACTGTTGCATGCGTTTCTGCCACAAGGTGCTTAACTCTGACGCCTTGCCAACTTTAGGGTTGAGGTTCATTACCTCACCAATGGGACTAGAGAGCATTTTACCCGCCAGCAATCCACGGCGAATATCGCCATCAGTGACCGTCCCTAACAAGTGCCCCGCTTCATCAACCACTAACGCAATCTGCAAAGCGGCCTTATCCATCACCGCAAGCGTCTCTTTAATAGTGGCTTGAGGGGGAACCGAAATGTGTTGCCAGTCAAATAGTTTCATAAGCTTGCTCAAATAAAGTTAACATGAGGCACTCGATGCCCTCGATCCATCAACTTATACAAGTAGCGGTTAATGGCATCCATGCGGCAGTTTTTACGACATTCGGTAATGTCCAGCTCATGGCGAACATAGTGAAAATTCTCTTTGCGCTTCTCCCCTTCCCAAATGTCTTGGAAACGCTCTTCATTCAAATTCCCCAAACTGAACCGCTCATCAAGCAGGTAAGCACTGCAACTATATAGGGAACCATCTGCCATAATATAGGCCCACATGGCAGTGGTTGAGTAACAGGTTTGATAACCTGACTCTTGCGCTTCACTATAGCGTTTCATGGTGTTATGACGGAAAATGACGGTAAAGTCTTCCGTCTCCTCAGCCGCCAACTGCTCTCCTAGGTCTAGCCAGTTGTCATAATTAAGCTTTTCATATATACGAGTTTCGCTATAGTTGTGCTGAGAGTAAGGCTTCACCACCAGATAATCTGCACCAACCTCTCGACAGCGACGCGCCAAGCCCACCATTTCATGTCGATTTTCTGGCAATAAAATGGACTGAACGCCAATGGTGCACTCTAAGTTGTGGGCTTTTTTATAGGCCACAGCCTTTTCAATATTACTGAGCACTC
>CAYOOU010000108.1:3511-5282 GCA_964405635.1 uncultured Piscirickettsiaceae bacterium | reverse complement strand
TATGGCAGAAACCACAACCGCACCTCCGTCAGAAGAGTTGGACTTAACCACCACTGACGAAGAAAAAGAAAAAATCAAACAACTCATCCCAACCGCTGAGGAGATGCTAGAACGACTCTATGCGGTGGATATAGAACAGTTCGATCTCAAGACTATTACCCTAGAGCTCATGGGCAACAAGGCTTGGCTCTTTGTTTCGGTACTGCCCATCTCCGCTATTCTTTTAGCCCTACTCACCTTTATTAGCTACTACTTCAGCGGTTACTTTGTGATCAGCTTTATTATTTCCGCCATGCTGGTTTATACCTTTGGGCTGATCATGGGGCACTATGAACGCCAATAC
The DNA here is from genome assembly GCA_964405635.1 of uncultured Piscirickettsiaceae bacterium. GTDB lineage: Bacteria > Pseudomonadota > Gammaproteobacteria > Thiomicrospirales > Thiomicrospiraceae > JALUXI01. Next base: position 4,939 of record CAYOOU010000108.1, on the reverse strand, counting down.
AAACAGATTGCCTTTGCCGAAGCCATGCGGCGTGTCGCAGAAACTGAAGGGGAGTTTGGGCTACTGATTCACTTTAAAAACTTCCTTCCTCCTAAATATCGCTACTTAATCAAGTGCTTAAAGGAAGGGGTCTATACCTATACCAAGCAGTACCAAAATGCGATTTTGCTACTACAGAGCAAATTAGACCCCGATAAATTCACTCGCGTCTGGTATCTCACCTACCCCGAGATTGCGCCTGAGGACTATTTTAAAGAGGAAGAAGAAGACAATACAGCAACACAATAGAACCCGTACCTACCCCTTATTCACGCCAGCACACTTAGGCGAGACAGGCGCCACTTCAACTTTTTCCCACTCTTCTGGCGTATAGGTGTGCAATCCCAAAGCATGAAACTGCTGCATGAGTTCCCCAATGGCACGATAGACCGCCTGCTGCCGCTTTACCTTGCTCATGCCATCAAAATCTGGCGAAACCAGCACTACCTTAAAGTGCGACTCCGTAGCAGGCCCAGCATGCATATGACTTTCATTTTCAATCATGAGCGTTTCAATCGCAAAACACGCTCGAATCGCTTGTTCAATCTGTTGCTGTAATGACATTTTCTGCTCCTATTTCCGGTTATCGACCTTTTCATGCAAACTGTCTAAAGACTGCTTAATTGCGTCCAAGTCCCGCTGCAAAATTTGTACCTCATCATTGCCTTCATCATGCAAGATTTTCTTATGCTCTTCATCAAGCACATCCACCACGATCCCAATTCAGTTCGTAAAATCCGTGCCAACAACGCATATTCCGCATCATCCAATGGAATCAGACTAATCACCACAATGGTAAAATCAAAGACATTCCAGCCCTTTTTAAAAAAGTCTGCCAATCGAGGCTCTGCGGCTAGCCGAATCAGAATCTCCACCAAAAAGAACAGGGTCACGCCATAGTCTAGCACTACCAGTATCTGCTGAGTGGTGGAAGAGAGTTCATAGGTTTTTATCCCAATAGCGACAGAGGATAGAATAATTACCCCCACCACAAAGGTTTCAAACAGTTTATTGTCTCGAATCTGTTGCAATTTCGTTTGCACACCTGCCATAGTAACCCTCCATTAAAATTTGCCGCTATTGTAGCCAAGCCCTGCTAAAATATCAGTGAAATTTCAACTTTAAAAAGGAAACAACATGGCAAAAATTACGGTTTTAGGACAAGGTGATTGTGAATTTGATGGACAGTTTTCCATGCTGGAAGCACTAGACGAAAGTGGTTTTGATATGCCCTACAGCTGTCGTGGCGGCAACTGCGGTGCTTGCGCCGTGCGATTGATTTCAGGTGAAGTGGAAAAAATCCAAGATACAGCCTATGAAACCCAAGCAGGTGAAATTTTAACCTGTAGCGTCATCCCTAAAGGCGATGTGACCATTGAATTAATTTAA
>CAYOOU010000108.1:0-3411 GCA_964405635.1 uncultured Piscirickettsiaceae bacterium | reverse complement strand
CAAAATCCCCAGTCCTGCCCTGCCTTTTTCAGGCATTTTTCTTGGCAGGACTGGGGATTTTGGCAAATTTAGCCATTTTTAGCCGTGGATTCACTCGTGCAAAGGTCTCTAGCCATTCAACTTCGCCTTTAACAGCTCATTAACCTGTGCAGGGTTGGCCTGACCTTTTGAGGCTTTCATCACCTGCCCCACAAAGTAACCAAACAGCTTTTCCTGTCCACCTTTATAGGCTTCTACCTGCTGAGCATTATTGGCCAACACTTCGTCCACTAAAGCTTCAATGGCACTGCTATCGGTAATCTGCTTTAAGCCTTTGGCTTCAATAATTTCATCGGCTGAGCCCTCACCTTGCCACATGGCTTCAAATACCTGCTTAGCCAATTTGCCAGAAAGGGTATTGTCCACCAGTCGCTGTAACAAGCCACCCAGCTGCTCTGCTGAAACGGGGCTCTGCTCAATCTCCAGCTCAGCCTGATTCAGGGCTTTGGACAGCTCACCCATCACCCAGTTAGCACAGAGCTTGGCCTGATCTTGACCAACACAGGCAACCAGTGCTTCAAAATAGTCGCCCACTGGACGAGAGGCCGCCAAGAACTCCGCATCATAAGTGGAAAGGCCATAAACCTCTTCAAAACGGCTCCGCTTCTGATCCGCCAACTCAGGCATCTCAGAACGAACCTTCTCAATCTGTTCATCGGTAATTTTAACTGGCAGCAGATCAGGGTCAGGGAAGTAGCGATAATCATTGGCTTCTTCCTTGGCACGCATAGAGCGGGTCACCCCTTCATCAGCATTAAACAAACGTGTCTCCTGCACAATGGTGCCACCACTTTCTAAAATCTCAATCTGCCGCTCAATCTCATACTCAATGGCCTGCTCAATAAAGCGGAAAGAGTTAATATTTTTTAACTCTGTGCGAGTACCCAATGGCTCACCTGGACGACGAATAGAGACATTACTGTCCACACGGAAGGAACCTTCCTGCATATTGCCATCACAAATATCCAAATACTGCACCAGCTCATGAATCTTTTTGGCATAGGCCACCGCTTCTTTGGCAGAACGCATATCTGGCTCTGAAACTATCTCCAGCAAAGGGGTTCCAGCACGGTTCAAGTCAATCCCGGTCATGCCAGGAACAATATCGTGCATCGACTTACCAGCATCCTCTTCTAGATGCGCACGAGTCACCCGAATGACTTTCTTTTCACCTTCAACTTCAACCTCTACTTTGCCGCCTTTATCAACAATAGGCAGCTCAAACTGAGAGATTTGATACCCTTTAGGCAGGTCGGGATAAAAATAGTTTTTGCGGGCAAAAACCGAGGCCTGACCAATCTCAGCACCGATGGCCAAACCAAAGCGAATGGCCATATCCACCACCCCTTGGTTTAAGACGGGCAGAGCCCCTGGCATGGCAGCATCAACGATGCTCACTTGAGTATTAGGCTCCGCGCCATAGGCGATAGAGCTACCAGAGAAAATTTTTGACTGGGTTTTTAACTGAGCGTGAATCTCTAAACCAATAACCACTTCCCAACTCATGATTGTGCCTCCTGTGCATAAGACGCTGGCATTTGCAGGTGCCACTGGGTGGCTTGTTGATATTGATGCGCTACATTCAGCAATTTAGACTCACTGAAGTATGGGCCGACTAAATGCAAGCCCACAGGACGCCCATCAACAAAGCCTGCTGGCACAGACATGGCAGGCAAACCAGCCAAGTTCACCGGAATGGTATAAAGGTCTGCCAAATACATGCTCACAGGATCATCGGTTTTTTCGCCCAGATTAAAGGCGGGGGTCGGTACGACAGGCCCAACAATTAAGTCGCACTGTTCAAAGGCACGGGTAAAGTCATCTCGTACAATGCGACGCAGTTTTTGAGCTTTTAGATAATAGGCATCGTAATAACCGGTTGAAAGCGCATAAGCGCCCACCATAATCCGCCGTTTCACTTCATCACCAAAGCCTTCTGTACGGCTGCGGGTGTAGAGATCTTGCAAATCCTGCGGATTGTCACAACGATAGCCATAACGCACACCATCAAAACGGGAGAGGTTGGAGGAGGCCTCGGCAGGTGCCAAGACATAGTAGCAAGGCACGGCCAAATCTTTATTTGGCAAGCTCACTTCAACAATTTCTGCCCCCTGCTTTTCCAGCTCTACAATAGCGGCTTTGATCACTTCTGCCACACCTGCATCTAAGCCTTCCGCAAAGTATTCGGTTGGCACGCCTACTTTTAGCCCCGCAATGGGTTTATCCAGTTCAGCAGCATAGTCCACATCGCTCTGCTTAAAGCTTGTGGAGTCTCTAAAGTCGTGCCCTGCCATTGCTGTCAACAGCCAGGCCGCATCTTCCGCTGAACGGGTCATGGGCCCGCCTTGATCGAAGCTGGAGGCGTAAGCAATCATGCCATAACGAGACACAGCGCCATAAGTGGGCTTTATGCCCGTAATCCCACAGAATGAAGCAGGCTGACGGATAGAACCACCGGTATCAGAACCCGTTGCCCAAGGGGCTAAGCCAGCTGCCACGGCTGCGGCTGAACCACCAGAAGAGCCGCCCGGCACCGCTTTTAAATCCCAAGGGTTTTTGGTCTGCCCATAGTAACTACTCTCAGTTGAGGAGCCCATGGCGAACTCGTCCATATTGGTTTTGCCCAAAATAGGCAACCCCGCTTTTTTCAACTGCTCAACCACATGCGCATCATAAGGAGAGATAAAGTTGTCCAACATTTTGGAACCACAGGTGGTTTTCACCCCTTCGGTACAAAAAATATCTTTATGCGCCAATGGAATTCCTGTCAAAGGCCCCGCTTTGCCGGCTGCAATCAGCTCATCTGCCTGCTTGGCCATCTCCAAAGCTAGCTCTGGGGTCACGGTGACATAGGCGTTCAATTCAGGATCAAGCTTTTCAATACGATCCAGGTAGTGCTGCGTCAACTCAACACTGGAAATTTCTCGGTTTTGGAGCTTTTCGCTCATCTGTTTTATGCTAAGGGTGTGCATCATTCAATTCACTCTATCACTTGGGGCACAAGGTAAACCCCTTTTTCACGGTCAAAATCTGGGGCAACAGCGGCCAATTTTTCACGCAGATTCTGTTCAGTCACCTTGTCTTCTCGTAAAGGCTGAACCTGCTCTAAAGGGTGTGCCATAGGGGCAATCTCATCAGTGTTAACCGCTTGCATCTGAGCAAACAGATCCAAAATATTATTTAACTGCTGTGCCACCTGTTCCGTCTGATGCGCTTCTACTTGAATCGCCACCAGATTGGCCACCTTTTCGACATCCTGTTTTCCTAAAGACACCTTACACACTCCAAACTTAAGAAAGCTGCATAATTTAACATATTTTGTCGGATCTTTGGCGGCACTTTGACTAGGGAAGTGCTAAATAAATCGCTTGG
>CAYOOU010000107.1:0-5303 GCA_964405635.1 uncultured Piscirickettsiaceae bacterium | reverse complement strand
GTGGTGGAAACCGCTTTGTTTGACCAATTTCCTTACACGCACCATATTGAATCGGGTGTATTTTTAAAACGGAGAACAGCATGATTTTAGCGTGGATTGGCGCCTTGTGTATAGGCATCAGTTTAGGATTACTTGGCTCTGGTGGCTCTATTTTGACTGTGCCAGTGCTTACCTATCTAGTGGGGCAGGAACCCAAAGTGGCGATAGCGGGCTCTTTAATGATTGTGGGCATCATTAGCCTCTTTTCCGCCATTCCTTATGCCCGTGCCGGGCAAGTGCGTTGGCACACGGCCTTAGTATTTGGTATTCCTGGGATGTTGGGGGCAGTGTTTGGGGCTTGGTCGGCACATTTTGTCTCTGACATGGCGCAGATGCTGATTTTTGCGGTGATTATGCTGGCAGCGGCCTACTTTATGTTTAAGCCGATGAAGCTACCGGATGACACGCATGAAGAGCGTCCTCTATACAAAATTGCCATTGATGGATTTGTAGTGGGAGCGGTCACCGGCCTGGTGGGCGTGGGCGGTGGTTTTATGATTATCCCCGCACTGGTTCTGCTGGGTGGCTTGCCTATGCACTTGGCGGTGGGCACCAGTTTGGTCATTATTGCGGCTAAATCCTTTGCTGGCTTTATGGAGTATCTGCATGTATTAGAGAGCATGAATCTGCATATAGACTGGATGATCATCTTAGTGTTTTCTGCCATTGGTGTGGCTGGCGGCTGGCTGGGTCATATAATAGGCAAACGTATTGACCAGATAACGCTGCGAAAAGTGTTTGCTGTGTTTTTGGTGTTGATGGGACTGTTTATCTTCTATAAAAACCTGCCCGGGTTGAGTTCTTAATTTTCCAAGCTTCAAAAAAGAGAAAAATTGCCAAAATCCCCAGTCCTGCTATGCAAAATTCTGGCAGGATGAGTTTGAAGAAATGAGTAGCCAATAGGTTTATTGTGGTGACTATGAATACGAGTGATTACTGGAGTTTTATATGAAAATTATATCAGTCAATATTGGGGAGCCCAAAACCTATCCCTGGCGTGGGGGTACTCGTTCTTCAATAGTTAAACAGCCGCAAAAGGAGGCGGTTGTACTGGAAGCGGAAGGGTTTGTGGGGAATGCTCAGGCAGATTTAAAAAATCATGGTGGGGCGGACAAGGCCGTTTTGCTTTTGCCTGCAAAGAACTATGCACTTTTTGGTCTGGAGTCCACTTACGGTTTTTTGGGAGAGAATCTAACCCTGCAAGACTTAGATGAAACACAAGTTGCGGTGGGGGATCGGTTGAAAGTGGGGGAGGTGTTGCTGGAAGTGACGCAACCTCGCTCCCCTTGCTGGAAACTCAGTGCCTTAACTGATAACCCGCACTTTACCCGCCAATATGCGGAAAGTGGTCGGGTGGGGTTTTACTGCCGAGTGTTGCAACCGGGCAAAGTGGTATCTGGTGACACAATTGAGCTAGTGCCCAGTGATTTTTCGCCAAGGGTGGATATTCAAACCCTATTTTTAGCCAAATATGCTCCTAAAGCCGATGAGCAGTGGCAAGTTTTGCAAGTTATTGTGCAACATCCAGTGCTCTCAAATGCTTGGCGTGAAGCAATTCAGAAGCAGTTGGCACAACAGGAACCTTCATGATGAGTGAACACACTGCAGCAGAAGAAAAATTAAGCAAAAAGCAGCGTCGCAAGGACTGGATTACGCCACCTAAGGCCATTCTTAAACCCGTGGGAAGGGTGATTGCCCAGTTTAATATGATTCAGGAGGGCGACCGGATTTTGCTGGGGCTTTCTGGAGGCAAAGACTCTTTAGCCTTGCTGATGGTGCTCAAGCATCTACAACGCCACAGTCCGGTAAAATTTGAGCTGGCCGCTTGTACCATTGACCCTGAAATTCCGGGCTTTGACCCTTCTCCATTAAAAGCATGGGTGGAGAAGCTAGAGATTCCCTATTTTTATGAGTCGGAAGATTTGGTGGCTTTGGCAGACAAGTATATGAAGGGCAACTCTTTTTGCAGCTTTTGTGCTCGACAGAAGCGAGGTAAGCTTTATACGGTGTGCCGTAGAGAGGGGTACAATGTGCTGGCTTTAGCGCAGCATTTGGATGATTTGGCAGAGAGTTTTTTAATGAGTGCCTTTCATGCGGGAGAGTTGCGCACTATGAAGGCGCACTATCTGAATAATGAGGGGGATATTCGCATTATTCGCCCACTGGCTCGGGTGCGAGAGAATCAGACCCGTGACTTTGCCCAAGCCGCAGAGCTGCCGGTGATTCCTGATAACTGCCCCGCTTGTTATGCCAAACCGCAAGAGCGGCAGCATACCAAAGAGTTACTACTGGCGGAAGAGCAACGCAATAAACATCTCTATGCTAACCTCTGGCGAGCCATGCAGCCTTTAATTGCCGATGATAACCGTTCGGGTCACTCAAAATGAGCATCCAAGCCAAGCTGTTAACAGGTTTTTTTAAAGGGATGAGCAAGCTCAGCTTGCGGCAAGCTCAAGCAGTAGGCGCTGCGGTGGGTTGGCTATTGGCCGTGTTGCCAGAGAAGTTGAGCAATCCTAAGCGGGTGACCCGCATTAATTTGGAGGTCGCCTATCCTGAGTTGAGCCAGACCGAAAGAGCTAAAATGGTACGACAGAGCTTAATTGAGCTGGGAAAAACTGCCGCAGAGATGGGACCGGTTTGGCTAAAACCCTTGGAAGAGGTGCGGAGCTGGATTCAGCCGGCTGAAAATGGGGAGCTACTGGAATCGGCACTGCAAAAGGGTCAAGGGGTTATGGTGTTGATGCCGCATCTGGGGTGCTGGGAGGCCATTGCTGCCTATTTAGCGCCTATAGAAAAAATTACCTATCTCTATAGGCCTCCCAATATCGCAGAATTTGAAAGTTTTATGACGCAGGTGCGCTCTCGGGCAGGTGCCAGCTTAGTGCCCACCAATGTAAAGGGCGTGTTGGCTTTAACCCGCGCTTTAAAGCGAGGAGAGTTTGTTGGCATTTTGCCAGATCAAGACCCCGGTAAAGTGGGCAGTGTCTATGCCCCTTTTTTTGGTCACCCTGCTCGCACCATGACATTGGTCGCCAAGCTTGCTCAAAAGACGAGTTGTGAAGTCCTTTTTCTAAGCTTAAAGCGGTTACCTCAAGGGAAAGGGTTTCAGCCTGTGTGGCAAAAAGTTCCAAAGGGCATTGGTAGTGCTGAAGTATTAGAGGCCGCGACCGCTTTGAATCTGGGCGTAGAACAGTTGGTGCGTCTGTTCCCTGAGCAGTACCAGTGGGAGTATAAGCGGTTTCGCCATCCACCAGAAGGGGTGGTAGACATTTACCGAAAAGGTTCAAAAAAGTGAGAACTTGGTATCAGCGGGGGAATCAGCGGCGATTTCATCGAGTGGATATGCCTGTGGGTGTGATGATTTTGCCAAAAGATAGACCGCTAGGAAAGCCTCTGTTTCATTGGGGAGTTAATTATTTCCCCCCCGCAGTAGAAGTTCAGATACGCAGTTGTCGTCAACTACTTAAAGAGAAGATCCAGCTGATTCAAGAGCATAAAGCATTTATGCGAGCTTTGTTTTTTGAGGCGATAGGTCAAATTGAATTTTTTGGTTTGTTAACCCGTTCGATTTCTGAAGGCGAGAACCCTTTATGTCGGGGAGAGAATCTACAAAGCTTCCAAAGCTATTACCAAGGGTTTTCCTTGCTCGATACTATTCAAGACTCCTCACCACGCACTTATGAGTTGTTAAAACAGATTGAGACCAAAAATATACAGATGTTACAAGCTGTGCGCTATGTATTGCAAAAGGCTAGCGCCTCCCAAGTGAAAGCGTTCCCTTTGGGAACATTTCAAATTGATGTGACTATTGAGCCTTTCCGAACGGCAAAATATGCGGACGTTCCGCTGGCACAAGCATTGGTACAGCTGGTTAATTTCCAAAACTTGCACCTTCAGGCTTGGCAGGAGATGATGTTGGATTTGCAATGGCAAACCCCTCCTCAAAAATGGCCTGAACAAATGGTGAATGTCAGTACTGGTGGCATTGCAGTACGCTTGCCCAAGCGCTTTCCTAAGTTGGCACATGTTTATACCAAACTCTATTTTCCTCGGATTGGCGTTTTAGAGTTTGAAGGCAGTGTGGTGATGCAAAAATCTATCCCCACAGAGGGCAAGGAGCGGATTGCTGTCAACTTTGATTTTCCCACCCAAGATCAGCAGATTGCACTGAGAACTCAGATGGAGCTGTTTGAATTGCAGAAAGCGGTGGAGGTGTTTGGATGATTGGTGCTCAAGAAAGTGGAGAGGTGGGGTTTATGAATGCCTTGCCCCCCAAGCAACGACCTGCTGCAGCTTATCTTCTAAATCACTTTGAAGTGGTCGATTTAGTGGACATTTTTTATAACGGCCCGACCCTAAAATTGCAAAAGGATTACCCTTTGGATGCTGCTCAGTGGCCGCCATTAATCAGTGCCGTACTGTTAACTCGGCTCACAATGTTTCATCCTAACTTGCAATATCCAAAAGCTTATTTAAAGCTTCTACTCAACCTCTCCCTTAAAGCTTACAGCCAAATCCAGCAACAAGAACTCAAGCCGATAGAAATTCCCAGTCACTCTGAAAGAGAAGCCCCCTACTTTAGCCAGTGGTTTAAACAATTGTTGTCTTTTTATCAACGGAGCTAAATTTCTAACAGATAAGATATAGATGGCTTTATCCCATTTTTACCAGAGCGTTTGTGGAAACAATAAGCTTGATTTATCTATTCAACCATTCTATTCAACCATAATACACTAACGAACGATAGTTAGTTAAGGGGGAGGAAATTGATGGAACGGATATTTAACAAAATATGGATTTACTGAGCCATTACAGACCTCTTATTAATCGCTGAGGTCAGTGGTTGGAAATGGGGGCTATTGCTTGCGACGGGGTTAACCTTTATTCAAATCGTTCACTTTTGGCTTGAAAGTAAACAGTTTAGTGCTTTTCCTGTACAGGTTCGTGTCGCCTATGCCTTAATCCTACTCGTCGCTTTTTGGCCACCGCTCTACTGGTTGCTCTATTTTGTGATTCTTGGTACCTCTGCCATGGTTCTGTTTGACTACTGTTTTTTGGCAAGATTTATGTCGCTGATGCCTTGGAATCATAATCAGAAGTTTAGTTGGAAGTTGATTATTGAAACCTTCTTTAGCAAGCCTGTTTCTGGCTCTGTTCAAAAGCTTTAACTTTGATCGAGGTGTCAAAATGCCCCAATCAATCAAACAAGCTTTCGACAACTTTTTATTCGGGAGTTGCTTGTACAGGATCCGGAGCGATTAAGG
>CAYOOU010000106.1:0-5316 GCA_964405635.1 uncultured Piscirickettsiaceae bacterium | reverse complement strand
GCGGTGCAGTTTTGGATATTGCGACAGCGAAAGGTGCCGTAGGCATCGTCCAGTTGTGCCAACCGCTCTTTGGTGACAATGTCTCGGCTGTCGATCACAAAGCGTTGTGCCGCTAGCAAAGCGGCGGGGCCGTGAAACTTATCTGGATTCCACCAAAAAGAGGGGCAACTGGTGGTGCAGCATCCACACAGAATACACTCATAGCTGCCGTCGAGTTCTGCCCGCTGTTCTGGCGTTTGTATTAGCTCGTGATCTAAGTCTTTGGAGGGCGGCTCTAGCCAAGGTTGCACCGCTTTATAGTGTTGATAAAAAGGTTCCATCTCTACGACCAGATCTCGAATAATGGGGAGGCCAGGCATGGGATGAATTTCAATCACGCCACTACTGTTTTCTACTTCTTGCCACACCTCTGCCAAGCGGGTGATGCAGCTGAGGCGATTTTTGCCATTTACATTCATGCCATCAGAACCACAGACGCCCTCTTTGCATGAGCTGCGAAAGGTGAGCGTAGGATCTTGTTCACGAAGTTGCTCTAAAGTGTGCAACAGCATCTGGTCTGGCGGAATCTCGCCCATCTCTAGGGTGAAGGTTTGCATTCGGGTTGCTGTATCCTGTTCCGGCAAGTAGCGTTGAATGGCAAAAGTTAGTGTTGGCATAATCAGTACACTCGCTTTTTGGGTGGAAAAGAGGGCACAGTGAGCGGCTGTAAATTGACAGGTGTGTAGGCCAAGCGGTGTGTGTGCTGAAGTTGTGATTGAAAATAGAGAGAGTGTTTCAGCCAGTGGGTGTCATCTCGCTCAGGGTAGTCCACTCGAGAGTGTGCCCCTCGGCTTTCGGTGCGGGCTAAAGCACTGTGCACAGTGGCAAAGGCTAGGGCAAAAAGGTTTTCTAGTTCAAAGGCTTCCAGTCGCTCAAGGTTAAACACTTGGCTGCTGTCTTGCAGGGTCAGTTGTGGCAGTTGTTCTGCAAGCGCTTCCAGTTCGGTGATGCAAGTTTGCATGCTTTCTTCGGTGCGGAATACGCCGCACCCTTTTTCCATGGTGGCTTGCAGTTGTTGCCGCAGTTGGGGCAGCGTGAGATCGCTGCTCTGGGATTTTTGGCTGGCGGCTTCCCAGAGTTGAATCCGTTGCAAGATCGGCTCCAGTTGTAGGGAGTGGTCAAAACGATCCAGTGGCCGGTGTTGCAACTGATCTGCCAGCGTGCGAGCAGCGGCTCTACCAAAGACAACAATATCCAGCAGAGAGTTGCCCCCCAGCCGATTGGCACCATGCACTGAAACGCAAGCACATTCACCAATGGCAAAGAGGTTGGGCACAATTTCTGCCTTGCCTTCCGCATTTAAGGTTTTGACTTGACCGTGAAAGTTGGTGGGAATGCCGCCCATCATATAGTGGGCGGTGGGGTAAACCGGAATCGGGTCATGACAGAGGTCGAGACCCGTAAAGGTAAGGCCGATGTCCCGAATACCAGGCAGTCGCTGCTTAATGATTTCGCAGTCCACATGGGTGAGATCCAGCAGTACATGGTCCTTGTTGGGGCCACAGCCTCTGCCCTCCTGCACTTCTATGGCGATGGCGCGTGCCACTACATCTCGAGAGGCTAAATCTTTAACATGCGGCGCATAACGCGCCATAAAAGCTTCTCCGTCGGCATTAAGGAGCACGCCGCCTTCCCCTCGGGCGGCCTCAGAAATGAGCATGCCTTTGCCACTTACCCCTGTGGGGTGAAACTGCCAAAACTCCATATCTTGCAGAGGCAGGCCAGCTCTGAGCACCATGCCCAGACCGTCGCCTGTGTTGATTTTGGCATTGGTGTTATTGCGGTAGAGCTGGCAAGCGCCTCCTGTGGCAATCATGAGCGCTTGGCTGCGGAGGATTTTGTAATCCCCGCTGGTAATGTCCAACACCACTACCCCAGCAATATTGCCTTGGTCGTCTTTGATTAGGTCAATGGCTTGATGCTCAACAAAAAAGGTGGTGTTGACCTTGAGATTTTGTTGGTAGAGGGTGTGGAGCATGGCGTGTCCCGTGCGGTCTGCAGCGGCACAGGTGCGGGCGGCTTGGCTTTCGCCAAAGTTTTGGCTTTGGCCCCCAAAGGGGCGTTGGTAGATTTTGCCTGCTTCGGTTCGGGAGAAAGGAACGCCAAAGTGCTCTAACTCTCGTACAATCTCTGCCGCTTCACGACACATATACTCAATCGCATCTTGGTCGCCCAAGTAGTCACTGCCTTTAATGGTGTCGTACATGTGCCAGAGCCAGTTGTCAGGGTTGATATTACCCAAGGCTGCATTGATGCCGCCTTGTGCTGCTACGGTATGAGAGCGGGTGGGAAATACTTTGGAAACCACAGCAGTTTGTATGCCTTGTTCAGAGAGTGTGAGGGCGGCTCGCAAGCCGGCGCCACCGGCACCAATAATGACGGCATCATAGTGAAAGGTTTCCAAATGGGACGCATCTATCATGAGGAAGCTCCTGTAATGAGCGTGATCGCTAGGTAGAGTAGGTCAGCGGCAATCAGTAGCAGCAAGCCAGCCCAGAGCGTGAGGGCGGGGGAGAGCCAAGATTCATGAAAGAATTTGGGCAGATAGTCCATAAAAATATCCCGCAGGCCAACCCAACTGTGAATGAGTAACAGTGCCGCCATGGCCATGCTGGGAATTAGAAATAGCGGGTGGCTTAAGGTGTGGATGAGCTGTGGATAAGTAGCTGTAGGTTGTTGATAAAGATAAAGTAGCGCGGCAGGCAGATAGAGCATGAGGCCATAGGCACTGAAGCGTTGCCAGCGGTAGGCTTTAAGGCCAGAGAGTCGCTGTACTTTCATCGCCACACCACCCAACTGAGGAGCCCCCAAAGAAAAAGGTAGAGCCAGAGCAACCCTTTGGCAGAGGCTGGGCTGTTTTGGGTTTGCATCTGCCAGATATTGTGCTCCATCAACAGATGTCGAATGCCCGCCAGCCAGTGAAATAACAAAGCTGAAAGCCCCAGCCAGAGTAGGAGCTTGCCTGCCAAGCTGTGCCAAAACTCAATAATGAATTTAAAGGAGGTAGGCTGCAAAATCCACAGGTTCAGAATTCCCAGTCCTGCCAATAAAAACAGTATCGTGATCATGCCAGTGACTCGGTGAGCAATGGAGAGTTTGGCTTGCAGGGGAAAGTGGAACTTGTGTAGGCTCAGCCAAGCCGGAGCAGGACTGGGAGAAGTGGCCGATTTTTTGTGAAAACGAGTAGAAAATTTGGTTTGCATAATAATTTGTATACGCTTTAGTGGATAAGAACAGGTTACCCGATTTGAACAGAGAAAGGTGGCTGGATTTCATTAAATTTTTTTGGGTTTAGGAGGTAATTTTTAATTAAGGTGTAACGACTTAGCCTGTTTTCAAAATTATTTGTAACTGTTTAGGTTAGGTTGTCCCTAAAACTGTGTCAGTTCAAGGTGGGAAATGTGAGCTTAAAAGGGTAAATGACTATTTTCTAATGCAGAAATGGCGAATTTTAGGGGCGCGCTGAGTAGTTACATCAAGATTTTTTCAAGGCGTATAATAGCAGCTAAGGAGAAGTATGATGAAAGCTGCAGACTTGATGGTGAAATGTTTAGAGGCCGAAGGCGTAGAGGTTATTTTCGGCATTCCTGGTGAGGAAAATTTGGATTTTCTGGAGGCTTTGCGAACTTCTAAGATTCGGTTGATTGTCACTCGCCATGAACAGGCTGCAGGTGTGATGGCTGCCACCTATGGACGCTTTACGGGCAATGCAGGGGTTTGTTTGTCTACCCTTGGACCAGGTGCCACCAATTTGGTCACCGCAGCCGCCTATGCTCAACTGGGTGGGATGCCAATGGTGATGATTACCGGGCAAAAACCGATTAAATTTTCTAAACAAGGGCAGTTTCAGATTTTAGATGTGGTGGATATGATGCACCCTTTGACAAAATATAGTCACCAGATTTCCAGTGGTCAAAACATTCCTGCCCGAGTACGAGAGGCGTTTCGTCAAGCAAAGACAGAAAGGCCAGGTGCGGTGCATTTAGAGCTGCCTGAAGATATTGCTAGGGGTCAGGTGACGGAATTTATTGTCCCTCAAGGGGTTCATCGTCGCCCCATTGCAGAGCCTAAAGCGGTGGCTCAAGCGGTGAAAATGATTGAACAGGCAAAGCGGCCTTTGATAGTGATTGGTTCAGGATCCAATCGCAAGCGGGCGGGTCGTAGCATTCGGGATTTTATTGAAGTAACGGGTATCCCCTTTGCCAATACTCAGATGGGCAAGGGAGTGGTGGATGAACGTCATCCATTGTTTATTGGTACCGCCGCGCTCTCTGAAGGGGACTTTGTACATCAAGCCATTTCTCAAGCTGATTTGATTATCAATATTGGGCATGATGTGGTGGAAAAGCCCCCCTTTTTTATGAGCCCGACGGGAGACTGCGGTAAACAGGTGTTACATGTGAACTTTACCAATGCTCAGGTTGATCCGGTCTATTTTCCTCAAGCTGACTTGGTGGGGGACATTGCCAACAGCATAGCGCAGGTGTCCGAACATATCGTCCCTCAAGCACACTGGGATTTTGAACCCTTTATGCAGGCTAAGGCTTTATGGGAAGCGGACTTGAGTGCTTTTGAAGCAGATCACAGATTCCCCATGCTGCCTCAAACTTTGGTGCAGATGGTACGGCAAGTGATGCCAGAGGAAGGGATTGTGGCCCTAGATAATGGCATTTATAAAATCTGGTTTGCACGCAACTATCGAGCCTTTGGTCATAATACGCTTTTGCTCGACAATGCGCTGGCCACGATGGGTGCAGGTTTGCCCTCTGCCATTGCTGTAAAGTTGCTGAACCCCAAAGTGCCCGTTTTGGCGGTGTGTGGAGATGGGGGGATTATGATGAGCATGCAAGAGTTGATGACGGCAGTGCGGCTCAAGCTTGATTTGGTGATTTTGGTTTTGAATGATAATGCTTTTGGTATGATTGAATGGAAACAGGCGGCTATGGGGTTGCCCAGCTATGGTTTGGCACTGGAAAACCCTGACTTTGTTGCCTTAGCAGAAAGTTTTGGCGCGCAAGGCCATCGAATTCAGCAATTTGAGACCTTTGTGCCCACTTTAACTCAGTCTTTTGAACAGGGGGGCGTGCATCTGATTGAGGTACCGATGGATTACAGTTTGAATGACGAACTGCTAACACAGCGACTTAAGGTGCAATCAGAGGCTGAGTAGATTTGGTCATGGTATGATATGCGGATTAAAAAGAAGTGAAACGGAGAAGTAAATGGCACAGTTACCAGAGCATTTAAAGTATGCCGATACCCATGAGTGGGTCTATA
>CAYOOU010000105.1:0-5410 GCA_964405635.1 uncultured Piscirickettsiaceae bacterium | reverse complement strand
AAGGAGGATGACCAATGAGCAACTTGCCACAAATGACCCTAATTAAAGCCGGTGCCGGTGCGGGTAAAACCTATAAGATTCAGCAGACGCTGACCCAGTGGATAGAACAAGGGAAAGTGCAGGCTAATCGGATTCTTGCTGTGACCTTTACCCATGCGGCCGCCAATGAGATGCGAAGCCGAATTCGACAACAGCTCATTACCAAAGGTTTGCGACAGCAAGCTGAAGCCTTGCAAAACGCACATATTTCCACCATCCACCAATTTGGACTTTCGCTGATTCAGCAGTTTGCCTATGAGCTAGGCAGCTCGCCTCACCCTAGACAACTGACAGAAGCAGAAGGAGACCAGATTATTCGTCAAACACTCAACCAGGTTAAAGGGATAGAAGTTGTTTTAGAGGATCTTGAACACTATGGCTTTAAAAAAAGACTTGGTCGTGACGATCGTTTTATAGAATCTGCAGAAGCGTTAAAAAATAAACTGCTTCATATTATTAAGGATCTTAGAAGCTTAGGGAAATTTAGCAAGGGTGAGGATGAAGAGACCTTAGTTGATCTGGTGGGCGTGTTGGCAGGAGAGATTCAAAATATCTATGGTCTCACAACGGATGCCGATACTTTAGAGAAAGCGCTATGGCACGCCATTGAACAGGTACAGCAGCAATATCCAGATAAAGCTACGCTAATGGAAGCGTGGGGAAGTAATCCTGCCAGCCGAAGTTTCGTTGAAGCCATCTATCAAGCGACACCTGAAAAACTAAAAAATGATTGGAAGCTCTGGGTAAAGTTGCAGACCATCAAAGCCCCTAAAATAGAAAAACATGCGGATCTACGCTTGGCTGAAAGCATCTGGGAATCCGCAGATAAGCTCTGTCGTCATCCTGGACCACGAGAGGAAGCGACTCAAAAAATGACCATTCTTCTCTTATTGGCGATGGAGACGCTTGAAATCTATCAACAAGCCAAACAAAAAGCGGGGCTCATTGATTTTAATGATATGGTGCAACAAGCTTGGCAAATTCTGCAAACGCCAGAATTTTTACAAGAAGCTGCCCAAAACTACGACTGCCTCATTATTGATGAATTTCAAGACACCAACCCCTTACAGTTTGCCTTATTAAAACGCTTTAGTGATGCAGGTATTCCAACATTGATTGTAGGAGACATCAAACAATCTATTATGGGCTTTCAAGGGTCTGATGAGCGGTTGTTTAAGCAGCTATTGCAAGAGGGCGAAGCAGACAACACCATTATGGTGGAAGAGCTAAAAAACAACTGGCGTAGCACGCCAGAGATGATGGCATTTATCAATCAGTTGGGAACAGCACTTTACGATAAAGCCTACCAGCCCTTAACGGTTACGCCTGAAGCGAGTTACACCTCAGTGCTCTGTCCAGTGAAAGTGCTAGATTTTAAATCAGACACTTGGCAGGCAGGTGCTAGGGGTAAAAAACATGACTACTCAAGAGCTGGTCAATATGCTTTAGCACACTACATTAAAGAAATGCTTGAATCAGGTGTAGAGGTGACTGACCGCCACACCAAGCAAAAACGCCCCATTCGGCCGAGTGATATCGCTGTTTTGGCTCACCGCCATAAGGCTTTGGGCGTATTTTCAGCACAGCTTAAAAAACTGGGGGTTGCTTCAAAAGTTCAGCAGGCAGGGCTGATTGAATCGGAAGCGGTGCAGTGGGTACTCAATGCACTGACCTATGCGGCTAACCCCTCAGACAAACTGGCCATGCTTAAACTACTCACCTCAAGTTTCGGACAAGTCCCCCTGCAAGCCGCACTGGAGAATCACTTAAAAGACAGAAGGTTCCAACATCCTATTGAAGAAATCCTGCGACAAACTGCCGCAGAGCTGCAACAGATGGATGCCAAGTCCGCTTTAATCAAAGTGATGGCACTGCTAGAAGTTGAACAAAAGCTTAAAACCCACCCCGACTTTCAGCAACAGAGAGCCAACCTGCTAAAACTCATCCAACTGGGTGAATCCTTTAATGAGACTCAGCCAGAGTCGCTTCAAGCCATGGGCATCTTTGGTAAAAATCTGCATACCTTTTTAGTTTGGATTCAGCAAAACCTTGAAAGCAACCCAGAAGGTTTTGATCAACAGCCCGCAGTCGAACTGCAAGCAGAAGATGCAGTCGTATTGAGCACTTGGCATGCCTCTAAAGGGCTAGAGTGGCCTGTGGTCATGGTGTTAGAAGTTGAAAAGGATTTACCCCCTAAGCTTCCCAGTCAAACAATGGCCTACCAAGCCACCGAGCTTGACCAGATGTTAGAGAAAAGCTATTTGCAGTTGTTTCCAGAGTTTAAAGACCCAAAAACAAAAGAAAAGTTTTTGAAAAAATTAAGGTTAAGAGAAAAAGAGAATCTGCGTAACCTTGCTTATGTGGTCTTTACCCGGGCCAGAGAGCAAGTGATTATTCCATGGTTCAAGACCCAAAAAGCATTTAACCTACAAGCCTTTTTAACCAATGAGCTAGAGCGGCCAAGCTTTGAAATACAAAGGCAAAATATGGTTGCCATAGATGAAGAGGAAGCCATTGAACGAACCCAAACTACCACAGTCGTCAAAGCAGTGGAGGTGCCAACGACAGAAAGGATTCCAGCCGTCGTTTCACCCTCACAAATACACGGCTCAACGCAAAAATCAGAAACACAAAAACGGCGGTGTGCAGAGCTAGAAAGCGGCTTAGATTTAACACCATGGGATCAGCAACTCTCCGCCAATGAAATTGGAACCCGAATCCATCGACTCTTAGAAGTTCAATTTACCAAGCCCCAGCTCTTAGAAAGCGCCATACAACAGATCGCCGCTGAGGAATCGCCTGAATTTAAAACCGAATTGGTAGAATTTTGCCAAAAAACCCAGTCCTGCCTACAAAATTGGCTACCAAATGCTCAATGGCAATGTGAAGTCCCCATTTTAACCCAAGTAGAGCAAGCCTCAGAACAAACACAGATCCTCAACGGCACCATAGATCTACTGGCAGAAACCGAAGCAGGCTACTGGATTATCGACTACAAAACAGACAAAACCCCAGATTTCAACCAGCACGCCGCACAACTTCAAGCCTATGCACAGGCATTAGGTAAGATGAATAAGCCGGTTTTAGGTGTGGTGATTTATTGGGTACGCAGTACCGAATTAGAAGTGTTAAGCTTGACGTTTTAAAAACCCATTTAAAATAGTTTGTAATTATGATTAAAACATTAACATTCGTGTATAAAAAATGAATGGTGCTAAAATAGCATTTATTTGTAAGTGAATATAAAAACAGGATATTAGTTGTGACCAACTTTGACACCACAAAGAAAACTCTAAATAACATTTTGCAGGATATAACTAAAGGGGAAATTCAGTTGCCTGATTTCCAAAGAGGTTGGGTATGGGATGATGACCATATCAAGGATCTTATGGCCAGCATTGCTCGGTCATTTCCCATTGGTGCTGTAATGCTCCTGGAAACAGGGGGTGATGTCCGCTTCCAGACTCGCCCTTTGGAAGGGTTGGAAGAAAGGGTTTCTAAGGAGCTAAAACCTAGTCATTTGATTCTGGATGGCCAGCAACGCCTCACCACACTAACCCAAGCTATTGCTCTTACTTCTCCGGTGCAAACCCGAACCAATAAAGGAAAAAAAATTCAACGGCATTACTATTTTAATATTCATCATGTCCTGAAGGCACCTAATGCACTGGAAGAAGCCATTATTACTGTGGATGAGAATCGGCAATTACATAAAAGCTTTGGTCGAGAGGTGGAGCTAGATCTTTCTACCCGGGAGTTAGAGTGCCAGCAATTTTATTTTCCTTGTGATCAGATTATGAATTCTGATGATTGGGAAATTACATTGCATAAAGTTGATCCTGGAGCGTTTCCCGATTACATGAAATTTAGAGAAAGGGTTATCAATGCTTTTCGCAACTATCAGCTACCTATCATAGAGTTGAAAAAGGAGACGAGCAAGGAAGCAGTATGTCTGGTATTCGAAAAAGTTAACACGGGTGGAGTTCCTCTTTCTGTTTTTGAACTAATTACAGCAAGCTATGCGGCCGAGGGTTACAATCTCAGAGATGATTGGTTTGGTTCTGATATCCGACAGGTAGAGTCGAGAAAAGAACGGCTCGAACAAGACCCCCTTTTGAAAGGGATAGAAGCTACTGAATTTTTACAAGCCATCACATTGCTCCATACCCACTACTTACGTCAGCAGGATTTTAAAACTGGTAAGAGTCGCAACCAAGCACGGCCGGTGAGTGCGAAAAGAAGGGATATGTTAGAGCTACCTTTAGAGGCATGGAAAAAATATGCCGATACAGTGGAAGAAGGGTTCCGATTAGCGGCTCGTTTTCTAAAGAAAGAGTGCTTCTTTGATCGGCGTGAAATTCCATATAGTCCGCAAATGATACCTTTGGCTGCAGTACTCTCAAAGCTTGGAGATCGTTGGCTTGAGCCAAGAATTTATGAAAAACTTTCTCGTTGGTACTGGTGTGGAGCACTTGGTGAACTCTATAGTGGTGCCGTGGAGACACGGATTGCCAATGATTATGAAGAACTCCAGATCTGGTTCGATGATGATGCTTCTGAGCCTAGAACTGTGCAAGATGCTTCTTTTCAGCAGCAGCGTTTTGATACTTTACGTTCAAGAGGAAGTGCAGCTTACAAGGCTATTAATGTGCTTATATTACGAGAAGGTGCTAAGGATTGGTTTTGGAAAGCGAGTATTCAGGAGCTAGATTCTCAAGAGATTGCCTTGGATATTCATCACATTTTCCCCAAAGCTTGGTGTAAAAAGCATGGTATTCCACGAGAGGTTTACGATTGCATTCTTAACAAGACCATGATCTCTTATAGAGCCAATCGAAAAATTGGCGGTGGTGCCCCTTCTCGCTACCTGCAGAAAATCCAGGAAGAAAAACAGGTGCAGCTTTCTGATACTGAAATGGATGAAATTCTGGAAACTCATGCTTTGTCCCCTGCACTGTTGCGGGCGGATGATTTTGAGGCCTTTATTGAGGAACGACGGAAATGTCTCATTAAGTTGGTTGATGCTGCAATGGGAAAGAAAGTAGCGCAGAATGTTGAAGTATTAACAGTGTAGCAAAGCACTTTTAGGAATACTTGATTTGAACTTCATTCAGCGTCATATTTATGGAGGTATGTCTTCTGTACTGTTCAAGGTTTGTGAGATATAACCTCCTATTTTAAACAGGATCTAAAAGAGCACCAAAGCTTACTGTTTAACCGTAATAATTTCTATTCCATTTGAGGTGAATAGTCATCAACCTTTTCTGGAGAGCGTAAAAAATAAGCGAATATTATTGAAAAGGCGTAACCTTGATTGATTGGAAAACGGCTTGCAATCACCTCTATACAGTGCTCCACCTGCTCATCTGAG
>CAYOOU010000104.1:0-5436 GCA_964405635.1 uncultured Piscirickettsiaceae bacterium | reverse complement strand
GGCGGATATAATTAAATTTATTAAGGGCAGTGGCACGACACTGCGCTTTGAGCGCTCCAGTCTGTGAATCCGTAAGGCTCATAGGCGGGCAAGCCAAAACTCGCTTCGCTCAAACAGTTGGCTTGCTTTTCCGCCTATTTCGCCAACGGCTTCTACAGCCTTCCGCGAGCAAAGCACAGTATCGCACCACTACCCTTTTTCAGCCATAATTGAATTAATCAGCATTTTCTTAGCAGACAAGGTGCAGCACGCTTTATCCAATTTCTATCTGAGGGTTTGGGTAAAGAAAATGCTTGCAATCTGCTAAAAAATTGCTCATTCTTTAAAAAAGTAGGTAACAAAATAAATTTATGAGGCCAAAGAATCATTTATGACAAATTTAGTGATAGTGGAATCTCCCGCTAAGGCGAAGACCATTGAGAAATTTCTGGGCAAAGAGTTTACTGTCCGCTCCAGCTATGGTCACATTCGGGATATTCAGAAAAAAGGCATGGGTATTGATATTGAGAACGGTTTTCAGCCCAACTATGAGATTTCGCCCGATAAGAAAAAGGTGGTGGCAGAGCTGCGCAAGCTGGCCAAAGCGTGTGATGCCGTATGGTTGGCAACGGATGAGGACCGCGAAGGGGAGGCCATTGCTTGGCACCTAGCGGAAGCCCTAAAACTGGACATCAATACGACTAAACGGATTGTGTTTCATGAGATTACCAAGACTGCCATTCAAAAGGCGGTGGCTGAGCCCCGCACTGTGGATATGGACTTGGTCGATGCGCAACAGGCTCGGCGGATTCTCGACAGAATTGTGGGCTTTGAGTTATCGCCCATTTTGTGGAAAAAGATTCGCACCGGTTTGTCTGCTGGACGGGTGCAGTCGGTAGCGGTAAGGCTGATTGTAGAACGGGAACGAGAAATTGAAGCCTTTGAGGCCGACTCCATCTATCGTCTGCAAGGCAGTTTGGATTTGCTGGATGTGTCTGGTGAAGTGGTGGATGCGGTAGAAGTGAAACGCACCGCTGCCTTTAAAACCGAAGCGGATGCTCAAGCCTTTTTAGAGGCGGTGGCCACGGCAGAGCTTAAAGTGGGCAGTTTGGAAGAGAAGCCGGCCAAACGTAGCCCCAAGCCGCCTTTTACGACCTCAACCCTGCAACAAGAGGCCGCCTCTAAGCTTGGTTTTTCGGTCAAGCAGACCATGATGATTGCCCAGCGATTGTATGAGTCAGGAAAGATTACTTATATGCGTACCGACTCGGTGAATCTATCTGAGCAGGCTATTGCCCAAGCTGAGCAGGTAGTGAAAACCAATTATGGCGCTAAATTCAGCAATCCGCGACGTTTTAAAACCAAAAATTCTGGCGCGCAAGAGGCTCACGAAGCGATTCGCCCCACAGATTTTTCTGTGGAGGCGGTCAGCGGTGAGCGCAATGAGCAACGGCTGTATCAACTGATTTGGCGGCGTGCCATTGCATCACAGATGGCCGATGTCCAACTGAAGCGCACGACCGCAGAGATTCATATCAACACCTTGCCCGAAGAGAAACTGACGGCCAAGGGTGAGGTGGTCACCTTTGAAGGATTTTTAAAGGCTTATAGCTTTGATAAGGGCGATGACAGCGGTTTGTTACCTCCCATGCAGGTGGGACAAGCTTTGAAGCTTGGCGAGTTGACGGTTCGGCAGAGTTTTTCTCGTCCGCCTGCTCGTTACAATGAGGCCAGTTTGGTTCGCACCTTGGAAGAGATGGGTATTGGCCGCCCCTCTACCTATGCCCCCACCATTGACACCATTCAGCAGCGAGGCTATGTCGTCAAGGAGGATCGGGAAGGGCAGCCAAGGGCCTATCGTCAGTTGCAGTTAGGTGCAGATGGCAAGCTCAAA
Organism: uncultured Piscirickettsiaceae bacterium; assembly: GCA_964405635.1. GTDB lineage: Bacteria > Pseudomonadota > Gammaproteobacteria > Thiomicrospirales > Thiomicrospiraceae > JALUXI01. The sequence goes on along the minus strand of CAYOOU010000104.1, from coordinate 3,563 downwards.
GTCGAAACGCTAGAAGAGATGGCGGGTAGTGAAAAAAATAAACTGTTCCCTACCGATATTGCCGGCATTGTGACCGACTTTTTGGTGAAACATTTTGGCGATATTTTGGACTATCAGTTTACTGCCCATGTGGAAGCGGAGTTTGATTTGATTGCTCAGGGGGAGGAGTCTTGGCAGGAGATGCTGGAAAACTTCTACCAGCAGTTCCATCCCAAAGTGGAAGCGGCAGAAAATGTCTCTCGTGAAGAGGCGGGGCAATCTCGACCTTTGGGTAATGACCCTAAAACCGGTAAGCCGATGTTTGTCAAAATTGGTCGCTTTGGCCCCTATGTGCAGTTGGGGGATGGCGAGAATGATGAGAAACCCACCTTTGCCAGCTTAAAGCCTGGTCAGAAGATGGATACGCTGAAGCTCGAAGATGCCCTAGAGCTGTTTAAACTACCCCGTCAGGTGGGTGAGATGCCAGAAGACTTTTCTGCCGAAGCGGTAGATGGCTCGGTATTTAAGGTGGAAAAAGGGCAGCCGCTGATTGCTAAGCAAGGTCCTTTTGGCCCTTATTTAGAGTATGGCACCAAGCTCTACGCTCCCATTAAAGGCTATGATCCTTTGAGCATCACCTTGGAAGAAGCGGTGGATGTGGTGAAAACCAAAATCCAAGCCGATGCCGATAAGATTGTGAAAACTTTCCCCGGCACTGATGTGAAGATTCTTAAAGGGCGTTGGGGACCTTATATTACCGATGTGACCACCAAAAAGAATGCCAAAATTGCCAAAGATGAAGATCCTTTGCAGTTAAGCTTGGAGGCGTGTCAAAAGCGGTTGGAAGAGGCGCCAGAGCCAAAACGCAGAGGCCGAGGGGCGAAAAAGACCACTGCTAAGAAAGCGACGGCTAAGAAAACCACCGCCAAAAAGCGCACGGCAAAAAAAACGACAACTAAAAAGGCAACCACCAAAAAAACAACAGCCAAAAAGGAATGACAGTAAAATATGCTTTTTTTGAAATGGACGGAAGTTTGAGCCGATGAAACAGCAGATTCAGCAGATTTTGACCCAAGTAGTGGTGCAGTTAAAAGCCGATGGTGTGGTGCCAGAAGAAATGCAGCCTAGGATTGTGGTAGAAAATACCCGTGACAAAAGTCATGGAGACTTTGCCACCAACTTGGCGATGATGTTGTCCAAATCTGCTGGCATGCCCCCTCGTGCATTGGCCGAGAAAATTGTTGCTTTAATTCCGCTTGAGGGCGTGGTGGAAAAAGTGGAGATTGCCGGCCCAGGCTTTATTAACTTCTTTGCACAAGAGGGGGCGAAATTAGAGGTAGTGCCGCAGATTTTGTCTCAGAAGTCAGATTTTGGTCGTTGCAATGTAGGCGAAGGTCGTTCGGTGCTGGTGGAGTTTGTCTCGGCTAACCCCACGGGTCCTCTGCACGTGGGGCATGGTCGAGGAGCAGCCTATGGTGACAGCTTGAGCAATCTGTTGTCCATAGCAGGTTACCAAGTGGAGCGAGAGTATTATGTGAATGATGCTGGACGGCAGATGGATATTCTCGCCACCTCTGTCTGGTTGCGTTACTTGGAGCTGTGTGGTGATGAGATTGTTTTCCCCACCAATGGTTATAAGGGCGACTATGTTTATGAGATTGCCCAGCAGATTAAAGATTCGGAAGGGTTGCGACTACGCAAACCCGCCTTTGAAGTATTTGCTGGTCTGCCTGCTGATGCCCCACAAGGGGATAAGGAAGTCTATATTGATGCCCTAATTGAGAAGACGAAGTATTTGCTGAACCCTGAGCAGTACCGTTTGGTGTTTGATACCGCTTTGGATGCGATTTTGGCAGATATTCGAGAAGATTTGTCCGCTTTTGGTGTGCACTTCGATACCTGGTTCTCTGAACGATCTCTAATGGACAGCGGCGTGATTGATGCGGCCATTGAGAAATTGCAACAGGCTGGAAAGATTTATGAGCAAAATGGGGCTTTATGGTTCCGCTCTACCGACTATGGCGATGAGAAAGACCGAGTGGTGGTGCGGGATAATGGCGTCAAAACCTATTTTGCCTCTGACATTGCCTATCACCTGAATAAGCTGATGCGTGGGCATGAGATTTTAATTGATGTGTGGGGGTCAGACCACCACGGTTATGTGCCACGAGTGAAGGCTGCAATGGAAGCGATGGACGCTAACCCTGATGCACTGGAAGTGTTGTTGGTGCAGTTTGCCGTGCTTTATCGAGGCGGTGAGAAGTTAGCGATGTCTACCCGTTCTGGACAGTTTGTGACCCTACGAGAGTTGCGAGAAGAAGTAGGCGCTGATGCGGCACGTTTCTTCTATGTGCAGCGAAAATCTGAACAGCACATGGATTTCGACTTGGATTTGGCGAAGTCAAAATCCAATGAGAACCCTGTTTACTACATCCAGTATGCCCATGCTCGGATTAGTCGAGTGATGGAACAGGCCAAAGAGCGGGGCTTGAGTGTGGATTTGGAAAATGGTTTGCAGAATCTTAATAAACTAGAAGATGAGAGCGAAGCCGATATTGCCACGCTATTGAGCCGCTATCCTGAAATTGTTGCCCGTGCCGCCAAGGCGAGAGAGCCACATCAGATCGCCTACTACTTAAAAGAGTTGGCGCATGCGCTGCACAGTTATTACAACGCCAGCCAGTTCTTGGTAGAGGATGAAACCCTGCGTTATGCCCGTTTGACCTTGATTTGTGCGGTGCAGCAGGTGTTGAAAAATGGTTTGAAAATTCTAGGTGTGCAGCCACGGGAGAAGATGTAATTGGCTCGAGATTATCGCTACGGAGCAGGCAGTAAACAGGTATTCCAGCGTCAGTCTCAGCGGCAAGCAGCCAGTTCAGCAGAGGGCTTGAGTAGTCGGCAACTCTGGTTGGCAATGATTGTGATGGGACTGGTGCTGTTTGCAGGCTATTTTGTGGTGTCTCACTTTTTGCATGAAGGGGTAAGAGGCGAGAAGGTCAAGCGCCCTGCCACTCAATCTTCTGAACAGAAGCCTGTTGAAAAAGCAGTGACTCAGTTGGTGGAATCCAATGCAAAACCGCAACAACCGTCAACGGTTGTGACGGCATTGCCCGTGCCGGAGGCAGAAGTGCCGCAAAAAGTGGACTATACCTTTTATTATGGTTTGGCAAAAACAGAAGTGGTGGTGAATGCGGAACCCCTGCCGGTTAAACTGCCGCAGCCCTACTTTATTCAAGCTGGGTCTTTTGGTTCTCGTGAGGTGGCAGAAAAGGAGCAGGCTCGACTCAAACGCTTTGGCTTTGAGACCCAGCTTTCCAGTCTAAAAGGCAAAACACGCACCTACTACCGCTTGAGGCTAGGGCCATTTTTTGATCGGCTTGAAATGAATAAGGTGCGCAATCAACTGCGAGATGTGGGTGTGGATACCCTTTTAATTCGTGCAAAAAGAGCAGAAAATATTGACAGAAAGCCTGAAAATTTGCCAGAATTTCCAGTCCTAAAGGAATAGTTAGCCTTATGATGAAGCCATAGGTGTCATCAGTTTCCAAATAATAAACATTATGGCAGAGAAGTTGGTGAGCCAA
>CAYOOU010000103.1:0-5741 GCA_964405635.1 uncultured Piscirickettsiaceae bacterium | reverse complement strand
GCTGAAAATTTGGCTTGCCCAGAAGCCAAGGGATTTAATCAGCGCTTCCCTAGGGTTAAGATCTCCGTTCTTTACGGCAGAAAATCTCAGTTTTCCAAGCCAAATTCCAATTCCAAATGTCAGTAATACCAAAGCAAATATGGGGTAAATAATTGCTAACTGTTCCATTAGTAACCTCCAATGTTTATTTTATTTTTTCGGGCAACCCTTCAGATAGAGGGGATTAAGCTACAATATACCCACTCTGAAACACAAACCATTGCAAAGCAATCCAAGTGCTGGCAACATTAATTTCTGCTTTTTTCAGTGCCGCTTTAATCTCAGAAAAACTACATTTGATTAGCCGAATATCCTCGCCCTCTTCAGCTAAGCCCGCAAATTCAGGGATTTTTTGGCTATCTACTTCTGCAGCATAGAGATGTAGAATTTCATCGCTTCCGCCTGGGCTGGGGTAGAACTGGCAAACATATTCTAGCTGTGAGACTTGAACGCCCGCTTCTTCTTGCACTTCTCGAAAACAGGCTTGTTCTGCTGACTCGCCCTTGTCAATCATGCCGGCTACAGGTTCTAAAAGCCATGCTTTTTCTGGCTGGTTGGCATCCATCGCATGTTGCAGTGCGCCAGCTCGACACTGCTCCACCAGCACTACACACTGTTGTTTTAGGTCATATAGCAAGACCACCACGGCTTCGCCTCGGCAAAATAGCTCCCGCTCCAACTCGGGGCTCCAGCCGCCTTGGTTGAGGGTATGGCGATAACTTAAGACCTCTATTTTAAAAAAGCCATCAAAGCCTCGCCGTTTTTGCAGTAGTTGAACCTGCTTGGGTGGATTGGAAGGTGTCATCTATCTACTCTCTTTTATTGAGATTCGAGGCACACGTTGTGTGATGCCACAAAGCAGTTCATAGGTAATGGTGTCTGCCCAGCTAGCGACCGTTTGCACGGGCAGTTGTTTGCCCCAAAGTTCTACCCAGTCACCCAGTTGGATTTGTTCAGCAACGGATGAGGCATCTACCGTTAGCATATCCATAGAAATCCGTCCCACAATCGGTAAGCGTTGATCTTGATAGGCCACAGAAGCTTCTGGATGGTTTGCGATCTGCCTTAAGTAACCATCACCATAGCCAACCGCTAATACTGCTAACTGCATCTCTTTTGAGGCAACAAAGTCACAACCATAGCCTACACAGTCACCAGGCTGTAATTTTTTCAGAGCAATCACCTGAGATTCAAAAGTCATAACAGGTTTAAAATGAGAGATATCTTGAGCCGCTTGTGTCACTTGTGCCGCACCATAAAGCATAATCCCAGGTCTTACCCAGTCTAGGTGGCTATCGGGTAAATTTTGAATGGCTGCTGAATTGGCGATGCTCTTATCGGCTGTTGTAGGCGCTAATTGCAAAAACTGCTGGAGTTGAGCTTGGGCAAAGGTCAAATCTTCATCAGCTGTTGCAAAGTGACTCATCCAAACTGGATTCAGTCCTGACCATTGCGCCAATCGCTGCTTCAGGGTGGGCACCTCCTCTGGTAAAAATCCCAAACGGTGCATGCCGCTATCACATTTCACCCAAATTGCAGGAAAACTGGTGGCAGGACTGGGGATTTTGGCATTTTTGGTGTGATTTTTTCTATTTTTTTGGTGTTTTTGTAAAGCTTGTTCCAAACTGTCCAATTGCTGAAAATGATGCACCACGGTATCTATGCGATGTTGGAACACCAAAGACCACTCGGATGCAGAATAGACACCTTCTAGTAGTAAAATGGGGTGCAAAAATCCAGCCTGGCGTAGTTGCAAAGCCTCATCTAATGAGGCGACTGCAAAGCCGTCTGCTTGATGTAGTGCCTCGGCAACCGTGAGCAGACCATGTCCATAGCCATTAGCTTTAATCACGGCCATTATTCGACTTTGAGGCGCCAGTCGGCGTACCTGTTGCAGGTTGTGCCGTAAGGCAGAAAGATCAATTTGTGCACGAATGGGACGGTAGCTCACGGACATTAATAGCTCTCGGCGGGGTCTTGGAAGCCAGCAAAATTCTCAAATCGGGTGTACTCACCAATAAAGGTCAGGCGAATATTGGCTAAGGGGCCATTTCGATGCTTGCCCAAAATAATTTCCGCCGTGCCTTTGGCTTCACTATCGGGGTTATAGACTTCGTCTCGATAGATAAAGATAATCAAGTCGGCATCCTGCTCAATGGCACCTGATTCCCGTAAGTCAGACATTTTGGGTCGTTTATCAGGTCGCTGTTCAAGGCTTCGGTTGAGCTGAGAAAGGGCAATTACCGGAATATCCAGCTCTTTTGCCAAAGCCTTCAACCCGCGAGAGATTTCTGAAATTTCATTGACTCGGTTATCGGAGTTGGAAGAAGAGCCGCGCATCAATTGCAGGTAATCGATCACTATCAAACCTAACCCTGTTACTTTAGACTCTGGATCTTCAACCCCTGCTTCAATTGCTTTTTTACGTTGTTTTTCTCGGATATCCATATCAATTCGCCGAGCGCGTGCTCGTAGCTCGGTAATCATTAAAGCGGGTGTGTCATCAATATAGATCTCAGCATTGGAGAGCAGGCCAACCGCTCGGTTCAGCTTTGGCCAATCCTCAGTGGTGAGCTTACCGGTGCGCATCCGTTGTGCATCAATCCGCCCCAAAGAGCTAAGCATTCGCATTGCCAACTGCTCTCCAGGCATTTCCATACTGAATACGGCTACCGGCAATCCCGTTTTGGTTGCCACATTTTCTGCCATATTCATCGAGAAAGTGGTTTTCCCCATTGACGGACGCCCTGCCACAATAATTAGGTCTCCTGCCTGCAAGCCAGAGGTCACCTCATCAAACTCTGTTAAATGGGTCTCAATCCCTGTGATATTGCCATCAGAATTAAACAGTTCATCAATTTTGTTTAGGGCACTCTCCAGCAGTATATCCATGGTTTTATAGTTACGCTGCTTGCCAGAGCCATGCTCTGCAATGGCCATGATTTTGGACTCGGCAATATCCAAAATATCCCGTACGCTTTTGCCTTGCGGAAAGTAGCAGGTCTCGGAAATTTCATTGGCATCTTTTATCAGGCTACGCAAGATAGACTTGTCTCGCACTATCTGAGCGTAATAATCCAAGTTAGCAGCACCTGAAGAGTTTTCTACCAGTTCGGCCAGGTATTGCTTATCCCCTACTTCGGCTAACTTGCCATTATTTTCCAAGGCTTCTACCACACTGACCAAGTCAAAGGGACGTTTATGATGATGCAATTGCAGTATAGTGGAAAAAATGGCTTGGTGGGCTTGAGTATAAAAGTCATACTCATTGAGTACCACCATCACATCATCCATCTTATCATTGGCCAGCATCAGGCCTGCCAAAACGGCTTGTTCGGCTTCAATGGAGTGTGGGGGGGTTTTTAATAGCTTTGTTGCGGGCTGAAGAGTTGAACTCATAAAACAAGGCTCTCTCGCGTGGATTAAAGAGCCTGATATTATATAACTAATACTATAAAAGATAGATACTAAAAAAGGAGCCGAAGCTCCTTTTTTAGTTCTGATTCAACAGAGAGATTTGAAATTACTCTGCGTCTTCAGGGGTCACATCAACAGTGATGTCTGCCACCACATCAGAGTGTAGCTGAACAGCGATTTCATAGGTACCGATGTGACGCAATACGCCTTCAGGCAAACGAATATCACGACGCTGAACCGCAAAACCAGCAGCAATCAAAGCGTCTGCAATGTTTTGAGTTCCAACAGAACCAAATAGTTTACCTTCTTCACCCGCTTGAGCTGGAATGGTAACCACAGTGCCATTCATTTTCTCATAAGTTGCTTCCGCAGCAGCCTTCGCTTCCGCAGCTTGCTTCTCTAGCTCTGCACGACGGGCTTCAAAGTCTGCCAAGTTTTCTTTGGTGGCAGGCTTTGCTTTACCCTGTGGAATTAAATAGTTACGGGCATAACCCGCTTTTACAGAAACTACATCACCTAAGTCGCCTAGGTTAGGCACTTTTTCAAGCAGAATAACATTCATAGCTTAAACCTCTTTAAAAATTTTACCCATTGCTGGGTGTCTCACCATTGAGCTTGCGAAAATCTAACCAGAAGTCCAGCAAGGCAATGGTTGCCAATATCAAAATTGTTTGCGGAAATAGGAAAATCAGCACATAGAGGCTAATCAGCCAAGCTTTGTGGCTCTCTTTATCGCTCAGCACCTTATGGGCAATGGCCAGTCCTTGGAACATTAACCCTGCCATCAGTACACCAGAGATGTCCATCAGTAAGGTAGAGTCGCTAAAAATCAACCCTGCTACAGAGATGGCAATTGCAGCATAAACCACACTTGCAGGCAGTTTCAAACGATAAAAGTCCTGCTGAAACTGTCCTGGGTAGTAGAGGCGGCTCTGCCACCAGCGGCCCCACAACACGATGCCAAACCAGAGAATGACCATAAACATGCTCATCAAAAAGGTCAGCATATGGGCAAACTGTTGTAACGCCTCTTGTGGCATCTCAAGGTTTGCCTGAGCCAATACTGGCTGAAGCACTGTCTGTAGCACTTGCAACCACCACTGTTCTGGGGAACCTACTGCTAGATAAAATAACAAGACTGCTCCCACCAACACGGTGAGTATGGTTGTTAAAGTTATTTCTAGCGATTGAGTCTGTCTTAGCAAAGCCGCAAACCCCCAAATGGGGACTGCATATTCCATTAAAGCCGCCATGGCTGGCAGGGCACTGCCCAAAACCATCATGGTTGCTAAAATGTGCACTAAGGCACTCATCCCTAAAAGCTTGGCACCCTCTAGCGTGCCAACCCGTAGGGTCACCAGCACAATCACTGCCCCCCATAGGAGCCCGACTGGTGAAAACCAAAGGGTTAAAAAAGCCAACAAACTTGCTAATAGGTAGGCCTGCTTTGGGCCTTTCATTACCGTATTAGCAATGGCTAACATCTATTTCCGTCTCTTCTTATTTGTGCTGGTCAGTGTAAGGCAGTAAAGCCAAGAAACGCGCACGCTTAATAGCTGTTGCTAGCTGACGCTGGTACTTAGCACTGGTACCTGTGATACGACTAGGCACAATTTTGCCTGTTTCAGTGATGTAACTCTTCAAAGTATCAAGATCTTTATAGTCGATCTCAGTCACACCCTCAGCAGTGAAACGACAGTATTTTTTTCTACCAAAACCTTTTGCCATGATCGCTCTCCTTAATCTTTTTTGTTGGCCATTACTGAAGGCTCAGTAATCGCTTTGTCACGCTTAATGACTAGGTTACGCAAAACAGCGTCGTTGTAGTAGAACAAGCTGTCAAGTTCTTTCAAAGTCTCTGCATCACACTCAATATTCATTAAGATGTAGTGAGCCTTGTGAACTTTGTTGATCAAGTAGGCCAACTGACGACGACCCCAGTCTTCTAGACGATGGATTTTTCCGCCGTTTCCTTCAATAAGCGCACGGTAGCGCTCCAACATTGCAGGTACCTGTTCACTCTGATCAGGGTGCACTAAAAATACGACTTCATAATGACGCATTCTCTATCTCCTTATGGATTAAAAGTCAGTCTCCTGTCCAGTGAAATGACCACTGCCAGTGAGACAAGGAATCTTCAAGAGCCAATAAACCCTTGGAAACGGGGCATTATAAGAGATAACCATTTAAAACACAAACATAAAGCAAAAACACTTTAAATAAAAAAGGAGGCTATTGCCTCCTTTTTATCAAGCCAAATGCAATTTTTACTTTTGCATAAACTG
>CAYOOU010000102.1:0-5755 GCA_964405635.1 uncultured Piscirickettsiaceae bacterium | reverse complement strand
TTCATCTCTCGTACTGCTTGCGGCAAGCCACTAAAAATGGCTTGAGCGATAATGGCATGGCCAATATTCAACTCATGAATCTGAGAAATGGCGGCAATAGGCTGTACATTGTGATAATGCAAGCCATGCCCTGCATTGACCGTCAACCCCAGCTCTGTGCCAAATTCCGTTGCCAAAATAATACGATCTAACTCTGCTCGAATCTCTACAGGCAGCGTTAACTCTGCATAGGTTCCGGTGTGCAATTCAATGACCGGCGCCCCCACCTGCTTAGCCGCCTCAATTTGCGCCTTGTCAGGATCAATAAACAGTGACACTCGACAACCCGCTTTAGCCAACCGTTCACACACCTCAGTTAACCAAGCTTTTTGCCCCAGCACATCTAGCCCCCCTTCGGTCGTCAACTCCTGCCGTTTTTCTGGCACCAAGCAAACATCTTCAGGCTTTAATCGCTCTGCAATCTGCACCATCTCTTCCGTAGCCGCCATCTCTAGGTTTACTTTAGTTTGCCGGCACTGCACCAAGCGCTCCACATCAGCATCTTGAATATGGCGGCGATCTTCTCTTAAATGTAGGGTAATACTGTCTGCCCCAGCCATTTCCGCATCCAGTGCCGCTTTGATAGGATCAGGATAAGCGGTTCCCCGTGCTTGGCGCAGGGTTGCGACATGATCAATATTCACACCTAAAAAAATAGGATTCACTGTATTCTCCTAAATAGTTGACGGGTCATTAAAGGCTTAGGACCCAAATAAAGATTTAAAATTGTACGAAATAATTTTTTCCACACCGGCAAACAGTGAGGGCAAAATGTCCAGTCCTGCAGTGCCAAGATGCAATCACCAGGTATCTCAATAGGCGAATGGGTTTCTACACCATCCAGTAAGACACCTTTAGGAAGCAACCCCAATTCAGGATAAAAAAGGTAGTTGCGTTCTGCAACAATGGGGCATTGTTGCAGATCTTCTTCTAAATTCAGCGGAACTCCCAGCTCTTGCAATAACTGAAACTCAAACTGCCGCAAAATCCAGCCCATCTGCTGCCGATCTTCTGACTCACCGCCCAAGGCGGTCAAGGCTGCCAGTTGGGCTTGATAGGCTTCAAAAATTCCTTCTGCTGCCACTCTAGGATAGAGCAGACGATAGAGCAACTCATTCATATAGAGCCCGCAAAGATTGGCTTCTCCCGAGAGACTTAAAAACTGTGCGTAGCTTGATGCAGGTTCAAACTGTCGCAAAGTGACTAAATCTGTATCTGACTTTTCTTGCCAACTCAGTTGCAGAGGACGAAAGGGTTGCAGCCATGCCTGCTTTTGCACAGAAGCCTTGCTACGCCCTTTGCTGGGCTTTACCCCTTTTACCACCGCAGAGAACTTACCCTCTGTCGCAGAAAAAAAGGTGGTTAAAAAGCTGGTTTCTCGATAAGGACGTCGGTGCAAAACAAAGGCTGTTACCTCATACACCTGCGCCACAACTAACCTCGATGGTCTTCTGTGTACCCCAAGCTGGCCAACGCCCGCTCATCATCAGACCAGTTCTCTTTGATCTTCACCCACAACTCGAGATGTACACGACCATCCAGCAAGTGAATCAGGTCTCGTCGAGCCTGTATGCCCATCTGCTTAATCAGCTGGCCTTTTTTGCCAATCACAATCTGCTTTTGCCCAGGACGCTCGACCAGAATCAAGGCATGAATGATCCAACGCCCCGCTTCTTCATCATATTTAAACTGCTCAATTTCCACCGTGGCGCCATAAGGAACCTCTTCTCCCAAGGTACGCATCAGCTTCTCACGAATAATCTCGGCAGCCAAAAAGCGAGTGGAGCGATCGGTTACATAGTCTTCTGGAAACAACGGCGGCTGATGAGGTAGGTGCTTTAAAATCTCCTGTACAATAATCTCTAAACCTGATTTTTTATAGGCCGAGACCGGAATTGCCGTCACAAACTCTACCTGCTCTCCCAACTTTTGTAGATAGGGCAGCAGATCCGCTTTGCGTTTAATCAAGTCAATTTTATTCACCACCAAAATCACTGGTGCTTGGGCATATTTGAGCTTTTGAGCTACCGCTTCATCTTCTTTGGTCCATTTACCAGCTTCCACCACAAACAGAATGGCATCCACATCTACCAAAGCACTGGCCGCAGCACGGTTCATATATTTATTGATAGAGCGCTTCTCTCCCAAGTGCATCCCCGGAGTGTCCACATAGACAATCTGTTTTTGGTCATCGGTATAAATCCCATGAATCCGATGACGGGTGGTTTGAGGCTTGTGTGAGGTAATACTGAGCTTTTGTCCCAACAACTCATTCATTAGGGTCGATTTGCCCACATTCGGACGCCCCACCACTGCCACGAAACCGGCTTGATAGTCATCTATATCTTGCACACTACTCTCCTAATGCCTGCAGTGCACTTTCAGCAGCCTTTTGCTCTGCCTTACGCCGACTGCTCGCCGTGGCTTCAAATTTGGTTTTTAACGGCTCCACATAGCATGACACTGTAAATTGCTGAGCATGTGCTGCCCCATTGACACTGATAATGCTATACACAGGCAACTCATATTGGCGAGACTGCAAATACTCCTGCAAGCGTGTTTTCGGGTCTTTTCCAATCGTTTTAGGGTTAAGGTCGGTTAAGCGGTCTTTAAAAATCCGCTTAACAAAAGACCGGCAAGGACCAATGCCCCCATCTTCATAAATAGAGGCGATAATCGCTTCCACCGCATCGGCAATAATCGATTTACGCGTATGACCACCACTTTTTAACTCACCAGGACCCAGCGTTAAATAATCTCCAAGATGATACTCAGCCCCTATTTTTGCCAAAGTCTCGCCCTTAACTAGGTGAGCTCGTATACGGCTTAAATCGCCTTCTGGGATATTTTTAAACTGATGGTAAAGGAGGTCTGCCACCAAAAAGTTGACCAAGCTATCGCCTAAAAACTCCAATCGCTCATTATTACGCGCCCCCACACTGCGGTGACGCAGGGCTAGCTCCAGTAGTTTAAGGTCTTGGTATTCATAGCCCAACTTACGGGCAAGCTCTCTCAACTTGGCTTGTTTTTCCACTGCTGACATTATTGGATTCCTTCTCCAATTCTACCCCAGTGAATGCCACTATCCCAATTCATCCAGATCATAAAAGCCCGCCCTTTGAGGTTTTTTTCAGGCACAAAGCCCCAATAACGGCTGTCATTACTGTGATCTCGGTTATCGCCCATCATAAAGTAGTAGCCCTCCGGTACTTTAACCGGTGCCATATTAAAACTGGATTTATCTTGGTCAATTAAAATGAGATGCTTTTTCACGCCTCCCGATTTTAGGGGTAAGCTCTCTTCAACTATGGTGGCACCATTCATCATACGCCCAGAATCTGTACCCACATAGACCCCCATCTTCTTTTGATAGGCAGGTTTTCCATTAATGTACACCACCCGGTCCTTATAAGCGACGGTATCTCCTGGCAGCCCAATCACACGTTTAATATAGTCCACCTCTGGATTTTTGGGGTATTTAAAAACAATCACATCGCCTCGCTCAGGCTCCCCTATAGGAAGAATTTTGGTACTCGTCACCGGCAACTTTACACCATAAGCCGATTTGCTCACCAGTATAAAATCACCAATTTCCAAAGTCGGATACATGGAGGCAGAAGGAATGCGGAAAGGCTCCACAATAAAGGAACGGAGAACCAAAACAATCAAAAAGACCGGAAACAAAGAACGGGCATACTCAATCCAAATGGGCTCTTTGACCGTTGTCACCGACTTCAACCGCTGTGGCCGCCAGATGGTTTTATCCAAATACGCAATCACGCCCGTCACTGCGGTTGCAATGACCAAAATCAACTCAAAACTCAAGACTCATCTCCTGTATTTAATATCGCCATAAAGGCCTCTTGCGGCAGTTCGACATTACCAATCTGTTTCATCCGCTTTTTCCCTTCTTTCTGCTTCTGCAACAGCTTCTTCTTACGGGAGACATCGCCCCCATAACACTTGGCCGTCACATTTTTCCGCAAGGCTTTCACATTGCTGCGAGCAATAATCTTACTGCCAATGGCCGCCTGAATCGCCACATCAAACATTTGACGGGGAATAATTTCTCGCAGCTTCTCGATCATCACCTTGCCCCGCTGAACCGCACTGCTACGATGCACAATCACCGCCAGAGCATCCACAGGGTCGCCATTAACCAAAAACTCCATTTTGACCAGATCTGAAGCTTGGAAGCGTCTAAATTCATAATCCATCGAGGCATAGCCACGGCTGGTGGACTTGAGGCGATCAAAGAAATCCAGCACCACCTCATTCAATGGCAACTCATAGGTCATCGACACCTGATTGCCGCTGTACTGCATATTTTTCTGCACACCCCGCTTCTCAATACAGAGCTTCATCACCGCACCGACATACTCCTGCGGTACCAAAATATTCGCTGCCACAATGGGCTCTCGAATCTCCTCAATCTGCGAAGGGTCAGGTAAACTAGAGGGGTTATCCACTTTTAGTAGCTCACCTTTTTTGGTCAGCACCTCATACACCACCGTTGGTGCGGTGGTGATTAAATCCAGATTATACTCCCGCTCTAGCCGCTCTTGGATAATCTCCATATGGAGCATACCCAAAAAGCCACAACGGAAACCAAAGCCTAAGGCATCGGAACTTTCAGGCTCAAAGTGCAAGGCCGCATCATTCAGTCTCAGCTTGCGTAAGGCTTCTCGTAAATCTTCATAATTTTCAGAACTAATGGGGAAGAGCCCCGCAAACACGCGAGGTTGCACGGGTGCAAACCCAGGAAGTGGCTCAATATCGGTCGCCTTGGCGTCCATAATGGTATCCCCAACCGGAGCCCCATCTATGTCCTTAATGCCTGCTACCACAAAACCTACTTCCCCTGCATTCAAGGTCTCTGTTGGGGTACGACGCGGGGTAAAGATGCCCACCTGATCCACTTGATGATCCTCTTTGGTCGAAGCAATACGGATTTTGGTTTTCTTACCAATCTTACCGTCCATTACCCGCACCAAGGAGACCACCCCTAAATAAGGATCAAACCAAGAGTCAATAATTAATGCCTTTAATGGCTTCTCCGGATCACCCTCTGGTGGTGGAATGCGGTTGACAATCTCTTCCAAAATCTCCTCAATGCCAATGCCAGACTTTGCACTGGCGTGCACCGCATCATGAGCCTCTATACCAATAATCTCTTCAATCTCATCGACTACCCGCTCAGGCTCTGCTGCGGGCAGGTCAATTTTATTCAACACTGGCAACACTTCCAGCCCCTGCTCAATGGCCGTGTAGCAGTTAGCAACAGTTTGAGCCTCCACCCCTTGAGAAGCATCTACCACCAGCAGTGCGCCTTCGCAAGCGGCCAAAGAACGAGACACTTCATAAGAAAAGTCCACATGCCCTGGCGTGTCGATAAAGTTCAGCTGATAGGTCTCTCCATCTTTAGCCTTGTAGTTAAGGGTCACACTCTGAGCCTTAATGGTAATGCCCCGCTCCCGCTCAATATCCATGGAGTCCAGCACTTGAGCTTCCATTTCTCGAGCAGTCAGGCCGCCGCAATGCTGAATAAAACGGTCTGCCAAAGTGGATTTACCGTGATCGATGTGCGCAATAATAGAGAAGTTACGAATGTGTTTTAAATCTTGTTTTGACATGAATTTTCTTGAATTTGTAGAATCTGGGTATTTTACGACATATGGCTTCAAATCTCACAAATAAAAAAGCCACGCTCCCCTAG
>CAYOOU010000101.1:0-5967 GCA_964405635.1 uncultured Piscirickettsiaceae bacterium | reverse complement strand
CTTCTACCTTAACAATCATAGTGTGCCCGCCAGAAATTAGCAGGCAAACAAAGGGAAACTGGGGAGGGGTGGCTTCTAACATGGGTGCCAAAAGGTGTCCTTCCATGTGGTGTACGCCAATGGCAGGCACTCCCCAGGCAAAAGCTAAGCTCCGCGCCACTGCACTGCCAGCCAATAGAGCCCCCATTAGGCCAGGGCCTTTGGTGTAGGCAATGCCATCAATTTGTTTGGCTGAGAGGTTGGCATCTGTCAAGGTTTGCTGAATTAAGGGGGTGAGCTTGCGAATGTGATCTCGAGAAGCCAGCTCAGGCACCACACCGCCATACTCTGCATGGAGCTCAACTTGGGAGTAGAGGGTGTCAGCAATTAGACCCTGTTGGGTGTCATAAAGGGCAATGCCGGTTTCATCGCAGGAGCTTTCTATGCCTAAAACAATCATTTTTGATTCTCGAAATTCTGTAGAAGAATGGATTATACCCAAATCCTTGATTAGAAACTGGATATAGGGTGCCTGAATTTGTTCGCTAGGCGTTTGCA
The DNA here is from genome assembly GCA_964405635.1 of uncultured Piscirickettsiaceae bacterium. Classification (GTDB taxonomy): domain Bacteria; phylum Pseudomonadota; class Gammaproteobacteria; order Thiomicrospirales; family Thiomicrospiraceae; genus JALUXI01. The sequence goes on along the minus strand of CAYOOU010000101.1, from coordinate 5,430 downwards.
AAAAAATCTTAGCTTCACCCATTGGTTAAGCGGGCATTTTTTGTGAATGCATAGCGGGCAAGGGCGGGTGCACTATGCCAGTTTTCTAATCAGGGATTTGGGTAATAAATAAAATTTGCAAAGTAAACTCAATAAAATTATAATCCCCGTTTTCCGTCATGCTCGAGTTATTTCATTGTTTGAGCGGAGACATTGAAACCGAATTAATTTAAGAGAAGAGATTATGCCAAGCGTAAAAGTAAGAGATACTGAACCTTTTGACGTTGCCTTACGTCGTTTTAAGCGTGCTGTTGAGAAAGCAGGCATCCTAACTGAAGTGCGTAAGCGTGAATTTTATGAGAAACCAACTTGGGCACGCAAGCGTAAAAAAGCTGCAGCGGTTAAGCGTCTAGCTAAGCGTTTGTCTCGTGAGCGCGTGCGTTCTGTTCGCAAATACTAAGGGCTGACTATGTCTAATCTGAAAGAGCGATTAACGGCTGAGATGAAAGCGGCCATGAAGGCGAAAGATAAAGACCGCCTTCTGGTGATTCGCACCATGCAGGCAGCCATTAAGCAGGTTGAGATTGATAATCAAACCACCTTGGATGATGCTGGCATTTTAGCGGTGTTGGATAAAATGTTAAAGCAGCGCCGGGATTCGATTAAGCAGTACACCGATGCCAATCGCCCTGAGCTGGCTGAAAAAGAAGCTTATGAGATGACGGTTATCCAAGAGTTTATGCCTCAACCGTTAACGCCAGAAGAGATTGAGCAGATGGTGGAAGAAGCGATGGCAGAAACCGGTGCCAGCTCCATGCAGGATATGGGTAAGGTGATGGGTGTGCTCAAGCCCAAAATGCAAGGCCGAGCCGATATGGGTGAGGTTAGCAAGATGATTAAGGCCAAGTTAGGTTAATTAACGTCCTGAATCGGATAAGCACCAACGCTTCCAGGTTAGAAAGAACCCACTCTTTGAGTGGGTTTTTGTGTTTTAGGTGCTGTGGAAAAACCTGTGTAAAAGTTGTGGGTGTTGAGCTTCTTCAATTGCGGCTATGCTTCCATCCGTTTACTTGTGAGGCCTTTGGAACCCTTTAAGTTACTATGTCAAATGCGCTAAAGCCCGGTCGAGGTACCATTCCTCGCACCTTTATTGATACCTTGCTGAATCGTGCAGACATCGTGCAGGTGATTCAGCAGCGTGTGCCCTTAAAAAAGGCAGGTAGCAACTATAAGGCGTGTTGCCCTTTTCACTCTGAGAAGACCCCCTCTTTTAATGTAAGCCCGCAAAAACAGTTTTACCACTGCTTTGGCTGCGGTGCCAGTGGTGATGCCTTGAAGTTTATTATGGCGTATGACGGCCTGCCCTTTGTGGAGGCGGTGGAGCAGTTAGCAGGAATGTACGGCATGGAGGTGCCTTACGAGAAACGTTCTCAACGGGCTGTTGAACAGCAAAGGCAGCAGCAGGATCTGTATGAGGTGATGCACTCGGTGGCAAAATATTATCGCCATCAACTGCGGGATCACCCTCATGCTGAGAAGGCAAAAACGTATTTAAAACAGCGGGGCTTGAGTGCCGAAATTGCCAAGGCGTTTGTGATTGGCTATGCACCTGATGGTTGGCAAAATTTGCAACCGGCCTTAAAAGCCGATGCGGCCTTGACACAACAGCTTATTGAAGCAGGGATGCTGATTAAAAACGAAGAGGGTCGGGTTTATGACCGTTTTCGTGATCGGATTATGTTTCCAATTCGAGATATTCGAGGTAGGGTCATCGCTTTTGGTGGGCGAATTCTGGGGGATGGGCAGCCTAAATATCTAAACTCACCTGAGACGCCAATTTTTCATAAAAGTCATACGCTATATGGCCTTTATGAGATGAAGCAGTCCCGCCAAAACTTTGACCACATTATTGTGGTGGAAGGTTATATGGATGTGGTGGCACTTGCCCAGTTTGGGGTGTGGAATGCAGTGGCTACTTTAGGAACGGCCACAACGGTTGAGCATTTAGAGTTGCTGTTTCGTCAGGTTAATGAGGTGGTCTTCTGCTTTGATGGAGATGAGGCTGGTATTAAGGCGGCTTGGAAGGCTTTGGAGTTGTGTCTGCCGTTGATGGGAGAGCAGCGCTCGGTGAAGTTTCTATTTTTACCACAAGGTGAAGACCCGGATTCTACTGTACGCAAAGAGGGGGTGGAAGGTTTTCAGGCTCGGGTGAAATCTGCATTGTCACTGTCGCAATTTTTAATTGAAGGCTTGCAAAACCAACTGAAAGCCCCACTCTCCAGTGCGGAAGGGCGGCAGCATCTCGTGGCACTCGCCACTCCTTTTGTGCAAAAGTCCCACGGGTTGTATCAGTTTTTGCTGGCAGAAGCAGTGGCAGAGCAGGTGCAACTCCCCACTTGGCGAGTAGAAAAAGAGATGGGGGTGCGCTCAGGATTTGCTTCGGTAAAAAAACCTAAATTTGATCCTAGATTTTCTCAAAATCTCCAGTCCTCCCATGTGATTACGCTTCCAATTAAGTTGATTCGCCTGTTGCTTAAGCGACCCAATTGGGTCAAGGTGTTTTATCCAGGCTTTGCCCAAGATGTTGCTAACCTAGGGGGTGAAGATCATGCTTTGTTGGCAAATGTGATTCACCTTTTAACAAAGCATGAGGGGGAGGTTGATTCAGTGGTGCAGTGGTTACAAAGATCGCAGTCGGCTGAAACAGTGCAAGTGATTCAGTGGTCTGAATTACCAGATGAGGATGTTTTTCTTCAAGGGGAGTTTGATGCTTTAATGAAACGGTTGGCAAAAAAAATGGCTGCTCAGCAGGTCAAACAAGCAGGCTGGGATAAATTGGCATTACAAAATTTACAGCAACTGCTTGAAAGTAGGTGAAAACTAAAAAAGTTGAAAAAAGTGTAGAAAATTTTAAAGAAAACCACTATGTATAAGCAACAGGAATTGTATAAAGTTGTATAATACACGGTTCCATTTTTTCCATGCCACTGGGCGAGAGTCTGGGCGTTGAAGTTGAATACGAGGCAAACATGACAACAAGAGTAGAAAGAAAACAACAGCTTATTGATTTGGTTGAACGGGCAAAAGAGTTAGGCTATCTGACCTATGCTGATGTCAATGATGTCATGACCGAAGATGTGGAAGAGGATCAGTTAGCACAGGTCATTACCATTTTGAAAGACTTCGGTATTCAACTGTTTGACTCGCCGCCAGATGAGGAAGAGTTGATTGCCCAAGATGGTAGTGTCTTTGACGAAGCGGCAGCAGAAGCAGCGATGGCAGCATTGGCAGAAGTAGATGCAGAATTTGGCCGCACCACAGACCCTGTGCGGATGTATATGCGTGAAATGGGGTCAGTTGAACTGTTGACGCGTACAGGTGAAATAGAGATTGCCAAGCGAATTGAGCACGGTACGCGGGATATGCTGGATGCACTGGCCAAATATCCAGTTACAGCCAATGCGGTACTCAATATTTTTGAGCAAATGGATGAAGGGGTGGGCAAACTGGCCGATGTCATTCAAGGATTTATTCGTCCTGAAGACTTGGAAGATGTACCTATTGAAGAGCTTTCACCTGATAATGAAAGTGGTGAGCCTCGAGACAATACTATTAAGCCAGAAGATGTAGAAGCCTTTGTTTTAGAACTGAAAAAACTCAATAAAGCTGCCATTGATGCTGAAAAAAAGTATGGCATTCGAGATGAGCGTGCTAAGGCTAAGCGCCAAGAAGTCATCGACCTATTGCGCACAGTAAAATTAAACCCGCTGTTCACCACCAAGTTGATCAAAGATATCAAAGCTCGGATTAAGCAGATTCGAGAGTTTGAAGGCAACTTGGTAGAGATTGTGGTGCGCAAAATTGGAGTGCCGCGTACAGTCTTTATCGAGGAGTTTGTCGGCAAAGAAACAGATTACACCCTAGTGGATCGTCTTAAAGAGCGTGCACCTGAAAAAGCAGAGCAAGTAGAAGCCGCAAGAGACGATATCAAGCGAAACCAGAAGCGCTTGGCAATGATTGAAAAGGCTGAAAAAATGCCAATATCTTATTATAAAGAGGTGTTCACAGGCTTAAGTAAATCTGAAAGAGGGGTGCGTGCTGCCAAGCGGGAGATGATTGAAGCCAACTTGCGTCTGGTGATTTCCATTGCGAAAAAATACACCAACCGCGGGTTGCAATTTCTAGACTTGATTCAGGAAGGCAATATTGGCTTAATGAAAGCGGTGGATAAGTTTGAATATCGCCGTGGATATAAGTTCTCTACCTATGCTACTTGGTGGATTCGTCAAGCCATTACCCGCTCAATTGCAGATCAGGCGCGTACTATTCGTATCCCAGTACACATGATTGAGACCATTAACAAACTCAATCGAGTACAGCGCCAGCTTTTGCAAAAAATGGGACGAGAGCCAACCCCAGAAGAGCTGGCGGAAGAGATGGAGATGCCAGAGGACAAGATTCGCAAGGTGATGAAAATTACCAAGGTGCCTATCTCCATGGAAACGCCAGTTGGGGAAGATGAAGACTCCTCATTGGGTGATTTTATCGAGGATTCCAACATCCTTTCCCCTGCCGAGTCTGCAGACTTGGAAGGTATGGGTGAAACCGTACGCGATATGCTTAGCACCCTAACCCCAAGAGAAGCAAAAGTGCTGCGGATGCGTTTTGGTTTAGGCATGAACACTGACCATACGCTAGAAGAGGTGGGCAAGCAATTTGATGTGACCCGTGAGCGGATTCGTCAAATTGAAGCTAAAGCCCTACGCAAGCTCCGCCACCCCAGTCGTGCGGATCGCTTAAAGAGCTTTTTAGAATAAAAGGGTAGCGATGCAGCTATGAAAGGCAGGTTTAAAGAGAACTTTTAGTAAGCTTTGGTGAAGGGAGACTTTTGAAGTTGGGTTGATAATGCCCAAGAATGTGGATGTCGGCTTCTATTTAGAGGCCGATATTGACTGTAACTCTTCCATTTATAACAGCAGTTAAAAAAAGAGGGTTAAGCGTCATTCAGTAAATGCCTTGGGAGCCCGCCAATAGTCGCATTAGGGCGTTCATTATTGTAACGTCCAGCCCCAGTGTATATTCGCACCGCTTAGCTACAACTTTTATTACCATAAATAAGATGGCTTTACAGCTTTCCCTCATGTGTCACCTTCTGAATCTGAGATTTTAGGCATTCTTCGGTATACATCTTCTTGAGATGGCGCTACAAATACCGTGCTTGCGGCATAGCTCGGGAACAGGTATGCCAGTCTCTCTTTGCTTAGGAATGGTCATGATTTGACAGTCTGTTTCATTCAGGGGCTCCTGCGTTTTAGTTTATAAGAAAATTCAACTTTGAGCCTTGGTTATTTTATGGGGGTGGGACATTGTGTTAAAATAACCAAGCAATTTACTCGGGAATTAAAAGAAGCCTAAAATGGAAAGCAGTGAAAACAAAAACCAAGAACAAGA
>CAYOOU010000100.1:0-6058 GCA_964405635.1 uncultured Piscirickettsiaceae bacterium | reverse complement strand
GCGCTCAAAGCACAGTGTCGTGCCGCTGCCCTATACAGGTTTAATTAATCAGCACTTCCCTAAGTGGCACGAATCTGTGCCTTTAGCGTTACAACAGGAGAGAACAATGAAAGTAATGATTATTGGTAGCGGTGGGCGAGAGCATGCGTTGGCTTGGAAAACCGCTCAAGGCGATTCGGTGAGTGAAGTCTTTGTGGCACCAGGTAATGCCGGCACCGCTCAAGAACCCAATCTGACCAATGTGAATATTGCCGTCACTGATATTGACGGCTTGGTGAACTTTGCCCAAGAAAACAACATTGACCTGACCATTGTTGGCCCTGAAGTGCCTTTGGTAATGGGCGTAGTCGATGCGTTTCAACAGGCCGGTCTTAAATGCTTTGGCCCCACCGCCAATGCAGCACAGTTGGAAGGCTCCAAAGCCTTCTCCAAAGACTTTCTAGCCAAACACCATATCCCGACGGCGGCTTATGAGGTCTTTACCGAAATTGAACCTGCACATGCCTACCTAGACAAAGTGGGCGCCCCCATTGTCATTAAGGCCGATGGTTTAGCCGCTGGCAAAGGGGTGATTCTGGCAGATACAGTTGAAGAGGCCAAAGCCGCAGTCGATGATATGCTGGCAGGCAATAAGTTTGGCGATGCCGGCGCTCGTGTGGTGATTGAAGAGTTTTTGACCGGTGAAGAAGCCAGTTTTATTGTCATGGCTGATGGCAAAAATATTCTGCCAATGGCGTCTTCTCAAGACCACAAAGCACGCAATAATGGCGACACCGGCCCCAATACAGGTGGCATGGGCGCTTACACCCCAGCCCCTGTGGTGACACCAGAAATTCATGACCGCATTATGAATGAAGTGATCCGCCCCACCATTGATGGTATGGCTAAAGATGGTTTGCCCTACACCGGTTTTTTATATGCCGGCATTATGGTAGCCGAAGATGGCACCCCCAAGGTGTTGGAGTTTAACTGCCGTTTTGGTGATCCAGAAACGCAACCCATTATGATGCGTCTGCAATCTGACCTAGCGGAACTCTGCTTGGCAGCTTTAGAGGGCAAGCTGGACACAGTAGAGGCTCAATGGGACGAGCGTGCTGCTTTGGGCGTGGTCATGGCCGCCGAAGGTTATCCGGCTGACTACCGTAAAGGCGATGTGATTGAAGGCCTCAATCAAGTCAACGGCGATGACATAAAAGTGTTCCATGCGGGCACCGCTTTAAATGAAAAAGATGAAATCACTACGGCTGGCGGACGCGTACTCTGTGTGACCGCCTTAGGCAGCACCGTTTCCGAAGCCCAGAAGCGTGCCTATGAAGGGGTAAGCAAAATCACTTGGCCGGGTGTGTACTACCGCACCGATATTGGTCACCGCGCCATTGCCAGAGAGACTAAATAATCCCATTTAAGGAGGTGCTGATTAACCCCCTTATCGCTCTGTGAGCTCATAGCGGGCAAGGGGTGGTGGGCGCTATTTACCAACTTTCTAACCGATGGTTTAGTATTAGATGCCTTTCTATTCAAAAATCCGCTATAGTGGTGGGGTGCATTAACCAAAAGGAAAAACCTATGTCTACCTTTGACAGCATCCACAACTACTATGAGCGTCTGGTGATTGAAGAGATTGAAGATAACTATATTGATAAAGGGTTGCCAGAAGATCAGATCGCAGATCTTGCCTGTATCGCTCTAAACCATCTGCCGCCTCGCTATATCCGCCATGATATTGATATGTCCTTCTACCTCTCTCCCAGTGAGTGGCAAGAGGTGCAGCAACGGGTAAAAACAGCCGTAATTAATGGCTATCGCACCTTATTGGAAAAGGGTTCACAGCAAAACTAAAAGCGCCTAATCGCACAACTTGATTATGCACAGCCAACAAGGTTGAGACAGCAATCATACACCCTATGTTCAGCAATAGAAGAGTAGAGGCAAATCTGTTCCTTGGGCATTCTAGGCGGTGAAGAGGCTCTGCTTCATTTTAAAGCTCTATGAGATAAACCTCTTCTTTTATTGGCACCCCTTTGCGCATACTGCTGACCGCTTCTAGGTTCTGAATAGACTTTGCTTGATTAAACAGTTGATGCACCTCCGCTTTGGCCACAGCAAAAGGTGGGTCTTGCAATCGGGACTGGTCATAGTCCATTGTCACTAATAAAATCTTGGTTCCCAAGGGCACAATACATTGCAGGTGTGCCGCATAGTCAGCCCGCATCTTCAACGGCAAAGCCACCAGAGCCGCACGGTCATACACCCCCTTTACCTCTTGACAGTGATCGGAGCTCAGATCAAAAAAGTCGCCACACAGAAGCTCCAGTCCTTCAATTTTATGGTGGCAAAACTTTGCCGTCTCTATTCGTTCTGCAGCAGACAACTGCTGCTCTGCCATAAACTGCTCTATCGCCAGTGGGCTCAATTCCACACCCTGTACTCGCACCCCTTGTTGCAATAGCCAGACCATATCCATACTCTTGCCACAGAGCGGCACCAAAACCTGATCATTGGGTTGTACACTCAGCAGTGGAAAGTATTTTTGCAAAAAAGAATTCACTTCTGTTTGATGAAATCCAATCTGCTGCTGTTGCCAGCGCTTCAGCCAAAACTCTGCATCCATCACTGTTTTCCCTTTTTTAAAACCTCATGCTATTATAGACTCTTCTGTTCAAGAACAGGGCTACAAACCATGACCAAAAAAAAAGAGATCATTGAACGATACCCCCTTAACCCTGTGGATCCTTTAGCACACCAAGATGCTTTTGAGGAAGAGTTGCCTTTTTTCCAGCGGCAACGGGTAAAAAATATACTCTGGTTGCTGTTTTTTGTACTCGTCTATTTTGGTATAAGACATATTCAACAAGGCAGTGTAATCAAGGAGATCGTACCTCCCGTTCAACTTACCACACTTACAGGTAGGGTGATTGATCTCTCCAAGCCTCAACCTCGTCCCTATTTAATTCACTTTTGGGGGACTTGGTGCCCCATCTGCAACTATGAGCATGATGCCATTCGGAAGCTTTCTGATGACTATCCAGTTATTGCTATAGCTGTTTACTCAACCGATGATGACACATTACGACAATTTTCAGAGGCACACTTTACCCCAAAAACCATTATTGTGAATGACTTTAAAGGCAAAATCATGGAAATCTTTAAAGCACCTGCCGTGCCCACGGATCTCTATGTAATGCCCAATGGTCAGATCAAGTTTGTTGAAATCGGCTTCACCTCCTATTTAGGCTTTTGGTTACGACTTTGGTGGCTGGAGCATTTTGGGTAAGATGGCTCAAAAGCGATATAGAGGTGAGCTGGTTTTTTGCCAACGAGACGAATGGGGATTGGTGGAAGTGGTGGAGACAGCCACCACCCGTAGCCTGCACTTTGGTTCACCGGTGGAGCAAAGCTGTCACTACTTTCACGCCCCCTTTACCCTCGCCCATGAGTATCAAGCCGAACTGTTTGAGCTGGTGCTACAGTATGCAGATAAGCACCCCATTCAAAACCTGCTGATATTGGGGCTGGGCGGCGGCAGTCTACTGAGCCAACTGCACCCATGTCTGCCTCATACCGAGTTTACCGCTATTGAGCTGCGGCCTTTGGTCATTCAAGTGGCCTATGATTTTTTTCACCTACCCCAAGCTGACAATCTTACCTGTTTGGCCGAGGATGCTAACCACTTTATTGCTCAGAACCGCCAACCCTACCAGGTGATTGTGATGGATCTATATGATGAGCAGGGCTTGCCACCAGAAATGACCACCGAGACTTTTCAGCAACAACTTCTGCAAACGATGAAAACACCGGGGATGCTCCTAATTAACCTCTGGCAAACCACCCCCCACCTCACTCAACCGATATTGAACTTTTGGCAGCAACAAGCTCGCCTCACTTCACGCATCAGCACTCGCACCCACGCCATAGCTTCAAGCCAGAATCTAATTCTACAAATTCTGCTAAAATAGCCCTTTTATAGAAAGGCAAATCAAATGGCTCTCCTGTTTTTGCGTGATGTCTCTTTAAGTTTTGGCGCAGCGCCTCTATTAGACCAAGTCTCCCTGCAAATCGAACCCAATGAACGGCTCTGTATATTGGGGCGCAATGGCGAAGGTAAATCCACACTGCTCAAGGTCATTGAAGGCGAGATTCAACCAGATAGCGGGCAAAGGGTTGTGCAAGATGGCGTGAAAATTGCCAAGCTACAGCAAGAGGTACCGCAAGACCTGAGCGGTTCGGTGTACCATGTGATCGCTTCAGGACTGGGGAACTTGGGCGAAATTTTAGAAAATTATCACGCTCTGAGTCAGCAGTTAAGCCAAAATGCAGAAAACCCCGAACGACTAGAGCAGATGATGCAGCTACAGCAGCAGATTGATGCCGCTGATGGCTGGCAATTGGACACCCAAGTGGCCACCTTGACCAGTAAGCTAGGGTTACCCGCTGATGCTGAATTCTCCAACCTCTCTGGGGGGATGAAACGCCGAGTTTTGCTGGCCAAAGCCCTGATTCAAGCACCAGACATTCTGCTGCTCGATGAGCCCACCAACCATCTGGACATCCCCTCGATTCAGTGGCTGGAGCAGTTTTTAAAAACCCTCTCCTGCACCCTCGTCTTTATTACCCATGATCGCGCCTTTTTACAAGCTTTGGCCACCCGCATTGTGGAGCTAGACCGAGGCCACCTCAGCAACTGGCAGTGTGACTATCAAACCTATCTGCAACGCAAAGCGGAGGTACTGGAGGCCGAAGCCAAACAAAATGCCAACTTTGACAAAAAACTGGCCCAAGAAGAGGCGTGGATTCGCCAAGGCATTAAGGCGCGGCGAACTCGTAATGAGGGGCGTGTGCGTGCCTTAGAAAGACTACGGGAAGAGCACAAGGCCCGCCGTAGCCAGCAAGGCAAGGTAAAAATGCAGCAGAATAGCGCAGAGCTGTCTGGCAAAAAGGTCATTGAAGTCAAGGATCTAAGCTTTGCTTGGCCGAATGGACAGCCTCTTATTGAGCACTTCTCTACCACCATTATGCGAGGCGATAAGGTGGCCATTATTGGTCCCAATGGTTGCGGTAAATCCACCCTGCTTCAACTGCTCCTAGGACAGATTCAACCCTCCGAAGGGAAAATTGAGCTAGGCACCAATCTACAGATTGCCTACTTTGACCAGCATCGTGCTCAGTTAGACTTAGAAAAAACCGTGGCTGAAAGCGTGATTGATGGCACCGACACGGTTGAAATCAATGGTCAACGCAAGCATGTTATCGGCTATCTGAGTGACTTTCTTTTTCATCCCGAACGGGCACGACAGCCGGTTAAAGCGCTTTCGGGGGGCGAGAGAAATCGCCTACTTCTGGCACGCACCTTTGCTCAACCCTCCAACCTGCTGGTGCTGGATGAGCCAACCAATGATTTAGATTTAGAAACCCTAGAGCTACTGGAAGAGCTGGTGGCGGAGTATCAAGGCACCGTGTTGCTGGTGAGCCACGACCGAGCCTTTATTAACCATGTGGTCACCAGCAGCATCGTGTTTGATGCGCCAGGCGTCGTAAATGAATATGTGGGCGGCTATGATGACTGGTTGCGGCAAAGACCTGAACAGTATGCCAATAGCGGATTTTTTCAAGACCTTTCCAATAAAGGCACCAAAAAAGCAGAAAAAAATGCCAAAAAAACCAGTCCTGCCCCTAAAAACAGTTCAAAGCCGCAACGAAAACCCAAAAAACTCAGCTATAAAGAGCAAAAAGCCTATGACAGCCTGCCGCAGTTGATTGAGCAACTTGAGACTGAATTGGAGCAGCTAGCAGAACAAACCAATGCCCCAGAGTTTTATCAACAGCCGCAAGAACAGGTGCAAACCGTGCTAGCCGCCCTGCAAGCCAAAGAGGCAGAGCTAGAAGCCGCCTTTGAGCAGTGGGAAGCCCTAGAAGCCAAGCTACTAGAACTGCAAAATGTGGATTAAATCATCATTTTAAAGCAGTCATAGAGGGTAGCGGTGCGGGTCTGCTCCTTGCTCGTGAAAGGCTGTAGAAGCCGTTAGCGAAATAGGCGGAAAAGCAAGCCAACTGTTTGAGC